>JACRDR010000500.1 GCA_016212845.1 Elusimicrobiota bacterium | reverse complement strand
GCGCCGCGCGAGTTCGGCCGCCAGCTTCACCCGCTGGGCCTCTCCCCCGGAGAGCGTCGTGGCCGCCTGCCCGAGCGCGACGTAGCCGAGGCCCACGTCCGAGAGCGTCTGGAGGATTCTAGCGATCGCGGGCATCGCGCCGAAGAACTGCAGGCCGTGCTCTACGCTCAGCTCGAGCACCTCCGAGATGCTCTTGCCCTTGTAGCGGACCTGAAGCGTCTCCTCGTTGAACCGAGCGCCGTGGCACTCCTCGCATTTGACGTAGACGTCCGGCATGAACTGCATCGAGATCTGGAGCGTGCCCTCGCCCTGGCAGTTCTCGCAGCGGCCGCCCTTCACGTTGAACGAGAACCGCCCCGGCTTGTAGCCGCGCTTCTTGGCCTCCGGCAGCTGCGCGAAGAGGTCGCGGATCGGACCGAAGAGCCAGGTGTAGGTCGCGGGGTTCGACCGGGGCGTGCGGCCGATCGGCGACTGGTCGACGACGATCGCCTTGTCGATGTGGGCGAGGCCCTCGATCGTGCGGTGCAGGCCGGGCGCCTCCTTGGAGGCGTAGAGCTGGCGCGCGACCGACTTGTAGAGCACCTCGTGCACGAGCGTCGACTTGCCCGAGCCCGAGACGCCCGTGACCGCCACGAAGCGGCCGACCGGAATGCGCACGTCGATGTTCTTCAAATTGAACTGCTTCGCGCCCCGGACGACGATGTAGTCCGTCGCGTCCTTGCGGCGCGGGGGGACGTCGATGACGAGGTCGCCCCGGAGGTAGCGCGCGGTCAGCGACTCCTTGTTCGCGAGCACCTGCGGGAGCGTCCCGGAGGCCACGACCCTGCCGCCGTGGACGCCCGCGCCCGGGCCGATGTCGACCACCCAGTCGGCCGCGCGGATCGTCTCCTCGTCGTGCTCGACCACGATGAGCGTGTTGCCGATGTCGCGCAGGCGCTTGAGCGTGAGGAGCAGGCGGGTGTTGTCCCGGGGGTGCAGCCCGATCGTGGGCTCGTCGAGCACGTAGAGCACGCCGGTCAGGCCCGAGCCGATCTGCGTCGCGAGGTGGATGCGCTGCGCCTCGCCGCCGGCGAGCGTCTCGCTTCGGCGGTCGAGCGTGAGATAGTCGAGGCCCACGTTTAGGAGGAAGTCGAGGCGCGAGTGGATCTCCTTCATGATCTGCCGCGCGATCGTCTTTTCCTTGTCCGTGAACTGCAGGGACTTAAAAAACGCGGAGGCGCGCTCGACGGACAGGTGGGTCAGGTCGACGATCGAGGCGTTCCCGAGCTTCACGTGGAGCGCCTCCTCCTTGAGCCGGGCGCCCTTGCAGTCCGGGCAGGTCGTCTCGCGCATGAACCGGTCGGCGATCGCCTCTTTGACGAACTCGGATTCGCTCTCGCGAAGCCGCCGCTGGAGGTTCGGGACGACGCCCTCGAAGTCCTGGTCGTTTTTCGACCAATGCACGCGGTAGGTGCCGCCGCCGTGGAGCACGACCTGCTTGTGCTCCTTGGAGAGGCTCCGCCACGGCGTGTCGACCGGGATCTTGTGCTGCTTGCAGACCTGCTCGAGGATCTCGTCGTAGTAGCCGGACCAGGATTTCTTCCAGCGATTCGTCCTCGTGGTGACTGGGTCCGACCACGCGGCGATCGCGCCGTCGCGGATGGAAAGCGTCGGGTCGGGCACGAGGAGGTCCTCGCCGACCTCGTTTTTGACGCCCAGGCCGTCGCACCCGGCGCACGCGCCGTAGGGCGAGTTGAACGAGAAGAGCCGGGGCTCGAGCTCGGGGAGGCGGATGCCGCAATCGGGGCAGGCGTGGTGCTCGGAGAAAAGCTCGCTCTTGCCCGCGACGTCGACGTTCACCAGGCCGCGCGACTCCTTGAGCGCGGCTTCGATGGACTCGGCGAGACGCTGGCGCTCGCCCGCGGTCACCTTGAGACGGTCGACCATCAGCTCGATGGTGTGCTTGTTGAAGCGCTTGAGCTTCGGGACCTCGGTGAGCTCGTAGTCCTTGCCGTCCACGCGCACCGCGGCGAAGCCGGAGCGCTTGAGGCGCTCGAAGAGCTCCTCGTAGGTGCCCTGGCGCCCTCGGATGAGCGGCGAATAGATCGCGACCGACTTGTCGGCGTAGACCCGCTGGACCTCGTTGAGGATCGACTGCGCGGACTGCGGCTTGATGCGCTTGCCGCATTTCGGGCAGTGAGGCACGCCGACTCTAGCGAAAAGGAGGCGGAGGTAGTCGTAGAGCTCGGTGACGGTGGCGACCGTCGAGCGCGGGTTGCGCGACGGGTTGCGCTGCTCGATCGAGATCGCGGGCGAGAGCCCTTCGATCAGGTCGACGTCCGGCTTCTCCATCAGCTCGAGGAATTGGCGGGCGTAGGCCGAGAGGCTCTCGACGTAGCGGCGCTGGCCTTCGGCGTAGATCGTGTCGAACGCGAGGCTGGACTTGCCGGAGCCGGAGAGCCCGGTGATCACGACCAGCTTGTCGCGCGGGATCTCCAGGTCGACGGACTTGAGGTTATGCTGGCGGGCCCCGACGATCTTGATCTTGTCCACGGTGGGATATTATAGCGGCTGGGAAGCGGCGGAGCGGGCGGCGCTGCGGGTCACGCGGCGATAGCGGTTGACCCGGGTGTCGTGCCGCTCGGAGTCTTTCGCCTCGGGGTAGTCGAGGGTGTAATGCAGCCCGCGGCTCTCGTGCCGGGCGGAGGCGCAGCGGATGATGAGCTCGGCGATGCACGCGATGTTGCGGAGCTCGATCAAGTCCCGGGTGAGCAGGAAGTCCCAGTAGTACTTCGCGATCTCGTCGTTGAGGAGCTCCATGCGGCTCTTCGCCCGCTCGAGACGCTTGTTCGTGCGGACGATGCCGACGTAGTTCCACATGAGCCGGCGGATCTCGTCCCAGTTTTGGGTGATGACGACCGCCTCTTCGGAAGGGACCGCTTTTCCGGGGTTCCAGCGGGGCGGCGCCGGGATCTTTCGCTTCTTCAGCTCGGGCCAACCTTCCTTCAAGTGCTCCACGGCCCGGTGCGCGAAGACGCAGCCCTCGAGCAGCGAGTTGGAGGCGAGGCGGTTGGCGCCGTGCAGCCCGGTGTGCGAGACCTCGCCGACCGCGTAGAGCCCCGGCACCTCGGTGCGGCCGTTGGCGTCCACGAGGACCCCGCCGCAAAAGAAGTGGGCGGCCGGCACGACGGGGATCGGCTCGTGCGCCATGTCGATGCCGAACTGCTTGACCGATTCGTAGAGGTTGGGAAAGCGGGTGAGGAGGAAGCCCTTCGGCTGGGCGGTCATGTCGAGATAGACGCACTCGTCGCCGGTGCGCTTGAGCTCGGCGTCGATCGCGCGCGCGACGATGTCGCGGGGCGCGAGTTCCTTGAGCGGATGGACCTTCTCCATGAAGCGGGTCCCGTCTTTCAGCCGGAGCAGGCCGCCCTCGCCGCGCAGGGCCTCGGAAAGCAGGAAGCTCTTCGCCTCCGGATGGAAGAGGCAGGTCGGGTGGAACTGCACGAACTCGAGGTTCGCCAGCGTCGCGCCCGCGCGGTACGCCATCGCCATGCCGTCGCCGGTGGCGATGTCGGGGTTCGACGTATAAAGGTAGACCTTGCCCGCGCCCCCGGTGGCGAGGATCACGGCCTTGGCCGAGTACGCGCGGACCGTGCCCTCGGGGTCGAGCGCCCAGGCCCCGACCGCGCGGTTGTGCTCGGCCGGAGTCTCGCCCGGGTGCTTCTCCATGATGAGGTCGACGGCGACGTGGTTCTCGAAGAGCTTGATGTTCGGGTCGGCGCGTACGGACTCGATGAGCGCGCGCTCGATCTCGCGGCCGGTGAGGTCGCCCGCGTGCAGCACCCGGCGTTGGGAGTGCCCGCCTTCGAGCCCGAGGTCGAGCTTGTCGTCGCGCTCGGAGAACCGCACTCCGATCTCGATGAGCTCTCGGATCCGGGCCGGGCCTTCCTCGACGGTCAGGCGCACGATGTCCTCGCGGCACAGCCCGGCGCCGGCGGTGAGAGTGTCCTGGACGTGGCTTTCGAAGGAGTCGGTCCGGCTCACGACCGCCGCGATGCCGCCTTGGGCGTAGTTCGTGTTGGACTCGACGGCCTGCTTCTTCGTGACGACGTGCACGGTCCCGAACTTCGCGAGCTTTCGGGCGGCCATGAGGCCGGCGATGCCGCTGCCGAGAATTAGGAAATCGGACTCGTACATGTGGGGGGAGTCGCCTTGACGGGACCGCAAATTACGTATAGACTAGCGTACTAGTTTTGCATACGCGAGACAAGGCCGCCCTAGGATTTTCTTTGGGAAAACCGGTGGACCCAGCCGACGACGACGCTCGCGGGACCGGCGCCGGCGCCGGCGTGAAGCTGACGGCGGCCGGCGTGCTGGTTTCCGTTCTGATCCTCGCGTACCTCCTGTACGGGACGCGCCACCTCTGGCACGTCGTGGAGGAGATCGATCGAGGCTATGCCCTCGCCGCCGTCGTCTGCGCCTTCGCGAGCTACGTGATGATCGGCGTGGCGCTCTGGGACGTGCTGCGCGTGCTCGGGCACAGG
>JACRDR010000509.1 GCA_016212845.1 Elusimicrobiota bacterium | reverse complement strand
CCTGCGGCCGGGAGGCGTGTGGAAGTCTCCGAACGAGTACGTCAAGATCAAGGTCGACGCCATCAAGGACGGAAAGCTCCCGATTCAAATCATCGTCGGCAAGCCCGGCTTCGCGCAGTTCTTCGAGCGCGTGGGTAAGGGCGTTTCCGGCTTTATCGGGGGCCTCTTGGGCCGCGGGAAAGACGACGCCGCCGGGAAGCAGGCGCCGGACGCCCTCGGGATGCGAGCCGCAGGCCTGCCGCGCAGCGTGCACCGGAACGCCAAGGAGCACGAGCCCGACACCACCCGGATGGCGGGACTCGAGGAGGCGTACGCGCTGGGTCTCGCGCCGATTCCGTCCGTAGGCGCCGCGCCGGCCGACCTGTGCTCGAGCATCAGCCGCATTCGCAGGATTCCGTCCCCGCTCAAGGAGCGCTTCAACGAAGAGGCCGCGGCGCGAGGCCTCCCCGCGACCGGCATCCCCTGCCTGTCGAACGGGGAGGTCCTGGCGCACAAGCTGGCCTACGAGCGGCTCGGCGCGGGCGACGCCGAGGGCGCCAAGGAGGCCTTTACCTGGGAAGGCTTGGCCGCTCTCAAGGCCGAGCGCGCGGCGCTCTCCGAACAACGCTGAGCGGGATCGGCCCATAGCCCGGCCGCGCGCGGCCAAAGGGCCCACGCGAGGGTAGGCACCCTGCCGACGCCGAAGTGCCCTCAGGTCTTATAAGAGGAAGGGGTCCTTGGGCGTATACTTTCTGCGTGACCCGAACCCTCGCCGCGTTCGCCGCGCTCGCTTTCCTCGGCGTTTCCGCGACGGCCCAGCAGGTCCGGACCGTCGTCGTCCCTCAGGGCACGGGCGCACCCGCGCTCGGCCAGCTCGGTTCGATGATTCAAGGCGGGCTCACGACGGGCGTGTCCGCTCCGGGCGTCTCGCTTTCCCGCGGCGGAATCACGGCGCCGCAGACCGTGGTTCAGGCCGCGCCGTCGGCGCTCCTGCTCCCGAACAGCGCCGTCGTCCAGGGCGGGCGCCGCATCGCGATCGCGCAGGGCTCCGTCCTGCAGACGCTTCCGCAGGGCGCGGGCGCGCAGAAGCTCATGATCTTGATGGAGCGCGCCGCGCAAGCCTCTTCGATCGCGCAGGCCGCCGCTCCGCAGGCCGCCCAGACTCCGGCGGGCGCCCGCGCGGTGATGGCGCGCGTCGCGGCCGAGCTCGAAACGATGTCCGCCGAGCGCCTTCGCTCGATGCCGCTCGAGGACCTCAACGCCTGGTCCGCCCGACTGCTCGAGGGCGCGCCGGAGCGAGCGGCCGCCGACACTTCCGCTCCCCAGACCGGGACCTCCCGGTCTTTCAAAAACTCCGTCGCCGACCTCCACCGCGCCGCCGCTCCCGCCGCCGAACCCGAGCCGGCCGTCCCGGCGCCCAAGCCCGCCCTAAAGGGCTCTCCGGAACCTCCGGTTCCGGGTGAGGAGCCGCCGGTCCCCGCCGAGGCGAAGCGCACGATCAAGGGCTTTACCCTCGCGCGCATCTTCTCGATCTCCGTCTTCGCGCTGCACCAGATCGCCTTCGCCACGATGGCGATCGGCGCCGTCGGCCGCGACCAGTTCGCGACCGTCATGCTGGTGAGCGGCCTCGCCTCGATCCCGCTGGCCTTCCTCAACGGCATGCTCGTCGACCGCCTGACGCCGCGCCAGATCCTCATCGGCGGCTCGGCCCTGCTCGCGATCGCCTCCCTCGCGATGGCGGGGCTCAACGCGGCGGGCATGATCACGTTCGGCACGCTCGTGCCGCTGTCGATCATCACGCAGTTCATGCTCATCGCCGTCATCGTCGGCGAGGCCTCGCTGATTCCGAAGATCCTCAAAGACGCGCCGCAGGCGATCCCGCGCACGTTCGCGCTCTTCGACCTGATCTTCGCGGGACTCAGCGCCGCCGCCTCCGTCATCGGCGGCATCCTAGTGAAGTCCTACCTCGGCTACACCGGCACGTTCCTGGTCTACGCCGCGGTCCAGGGACTGATCGTCATCCCGATCTACTTGAGGTTCATGCCGAAGGTCCAGGAAGCGGCCAACAAGGCGGCCGCGGGCTTCGGCGACGCGCTCGCGCTGCTGCGCAAGAGCCCTTATTTGCTCGGCCTGCTGGGGCTCAGCTTCGCCGCGGTGCTGCTCGTGTTCCCGCTGCGCATCACGCTCCTGCCGGTGATCATCAACTCGTTCCTGCACGGCACGGCCGTCCAGCAGGGCTTCATCAACACCGCGGTGTTCTTGGGCATGCTCGGCGCGAGCGTCTTCAACCTCACGCTCGCCAAGAAGGTCACCAACAGCCGGCTCCTCATCGGCTCGGCGCTCGCGTTCGCCGGCTTCGGCGTCCTGCTCGCGATGCCCTCCTCGATCACGGCGATGTTCGCCGGCATCTCGCTCATCTACTTCCTCCAGACGATCAGCGAAAACGTCCTGCGCGGCCTCTACTCGCAGGAGGCGGGCAAGCTGCATCCCGAGTTCGTCGGCCGCCTGATGGGCATCCGGTCGGCGATGTTCGGCGCCGCGATCTCGGCGGGTACGTGGCTGGTCAAGGAGGCCATCACCGGCGCGGCCTACCCGGCGCTCCTGTGGAAGATCGCCCCGGCCTACGGCGCGGCGATCGCGCTCTACCTCGCGGCTCCTTGGATTTTGAAGTGGGTCTACCGGAAGACGCATCCCGGGACGGAGCTGCCGAAGGAGCTCAATTAGTGCCGGTAAACGCGAACAATCTGGGCCCATCGACCCATCGACAAAAGTAACGGCACCCCTTATACTTTGATGACACTTTCCATGAGCGAGTCAGTCACCACCCCGGCCACGATCCTCGTCGTAGAAGACGACGGCCACTTTCGGGAAACCCTCTCCGACGCGATGGCGCTCAAGCGCCTGAAGGTCCGCGGCGTTTCTTCCGGCAAGGAAGCGGTCGACGCGCTCGAGCTCGAGACGCCGGCCCTCATCCTCATGGACGTGCAGCTGCCGGACACCCACGGCTTCGACCTTTGCCGCCGCCTCAAGCGCTCCCCGCGCCTGAAAAACGTTCCGATCATCTTCCTTTCCGCCCGCTACACCGAGCCCGCGGATCGCGCCGAAGGACTTCTGGCCGGCGCGGACGCCTACCTTTCCAAGCCCGTGAATTTGGACGTGCTCTGGGAGGAAGTAAACTACCTGCTCGAGAAGTCGTCGTAATTCTTGACTAGGCCGTAGCGCGGTTGTTATGATGGCTTCGCAGCGAAAAGTTCGGTCGTAAACCACCTCCAAGACCAATTCCAAAGCCGTTTCTCCTCCGGGAGGAGTCCACCATGAGCGCCGAGATCCAGCTTACCGACGACAGCTTCGACAACGACGTTTTGAAGTCTCCCGAGCCCGTGCTGGTCGACTTTTGGGCCCCCTGGTGCGGCCCGTGCCGCATGCTCGCGCCCGTCGTCGAGGAGCTGGCGAAGGAGTACGCCGGCAAGATCCGCGTCGCCAAGCTGAACACCGACGAGCACCCGAACTCGGCCGGCAAGTTCAAGATCGCGGCGATCCCCACGCTCCTTTTCTTTAAGGGCGGCAAGGTGGTCGAGCAGCTGGTCGGCGTCCACTCGAAGGCCGACATCAAGAAGACTCTCGACACGCTTGTGGCGTAGCGTCCGGGGACCGGCCGCGCTCGTCGCGGCGGTCCTCATCGGAGCGGCGGCGTGCCGCCGTCCCGAGCCGAAGCTCCCGAGCGGAGAACCCGCTCCCGATTTCCAGGCCAAGGTCTTGGGCGGGCAGGCACTGAGCCTGTCCGGACTCAAGGGCAAGGTCGTCTTGCTGGACTTTTGGGCCACGTGGTGCGGCCCGTGCGAGGAGACGATCCCGCACTTGATCCAGCTGAACGGCTCGAGACGCGACAAGGGCTTGGAGGTCGTGGGAGTCAGCGTCGACGACTATCCGGAGGACGTTCCCGCGTACGTGAAGACGCACGGGATGAAGTATCCGGTGTTCGTCGACGCGGAGAAAGAGGTCATGGACCTCTACGGCGTCCGAAACGTCCCGACGACGGTCTTGATCGACCGCGCCGGGAAGGTCCGGGGCCGCTGGCTCGGTGCCGGGGACGAGGTCGAGCGCGAGCTGGACGACGCCATCGACGTCCTCCTGAAAGAAACGCTTTGATAGTGACCGCCGAAAAGACGGAACGACTGTATCTCATCGACGCCCATGCGTACCTGCATCGGGCTTACCACGCGCTCCCGCCCCTGAGGAACTCGAAGGGCGAGCCCATGGGTGCGCTCTACGGCTTCGCCCGCATGCTCATGGGCGTGCTCAAGCGCGACAAGCCGGAGTTCCTCGCGGTCTGCCTCGACATGCCCGGGCCGACCTTCCGGCACGAGAAGTTCGCCGACTACAAGGCGACCCGCAAGGAGACAGACGACGACCTGCGCGTCCAACTCGGCAAGGCGGGGGACGTCGCGGCCGCGCTCGGCCTCAAGTGCTTCGGCGTGAAGGGCTACGAGGCCGACGACGTGATGGCGACGATGGCCCGCCAGGGCGTCGAGAAGGGCTTGGACGTCGTGCTCGTCACCGGCGACAAGGACGCCCTTCAGCTCGTCGGCGGCAGGATCAAGGTCTGGAACGAGGCGAAGGGCGAGATGATGGACTCGGCGAAGGTCGCCGACAAGTTCAAGGTCCGCCCCGACCAGATCGTCGACTATCTCGCGCTCATCGGCGACACCTCCGACAACGTCCCCGGCGTGCCCGGCATCGGCGCGGTCGGCGCGGCGAAGCTCTTGGCCAAGTACGGCAGCGTGAAGGCCCTGCTCGAGGCCGCGAAGGCCTCCGACCCGGGTCTCACGCCGAAGGTCGCCCAGAGCCTGCGCGACAGCGCGGAGACCATGAAGGTCGGCCGCGAGCTGATCGAACTCGATCTCAAGGCGCCCGTGCCCTGCGGCCCGGCCGACTGCCGCGTGACGCCGCCCGAGCCGGACGCGCTCAAGGAGGCCTTCCTCCGCTTCGAGTTCCAGTCCCTTTTGAAGGAGCTCCTGCCCGGCGCGTCCTTGCCCGCGGCGTCGGCGCCGCTCGCGCCCTCCGAGAGCGTCTCGGTGAGCATCACCCTGCTCGAGGCGCCGCCGGTGGCCGAAGCCGTGCCCGTCGCGGCCTGGCTCAAGGCCGCCGCGAAGGCCGACGCGTTCTCGATCGCCTGGTGCGCCGCGGCCGACGACGTCTCGACGTCCCAGCCGGGCCTGCCGCTCGCCGACTGCTGGGCGTTCGCGCTCTCCTTGCGGGGCGGACCGTCGTGCCTCCTCGGCCCCGACGACGCCCGCGCGCACCGCGCGGAGCTCGCCAAGCTCTTCGGCGGGGAGAAGGTCCGCAAGGTCGCCCACGACCTGAAGGCGCTGCTCCCGCACCTGCGCGACGCGAAGCTCGACCTGCGCGGCCCCCGCTTCGACTCGTACCTCGCGGCGTGGTGCCTCAACCCCGGCAACGGGAAATACGATTTCGCCTCCGTCTGGAAGTCGCTCGGCGGCACGACGCTCCCCGCGGGCGAGACGCAGGCCCGCGCCTCCCTGCGCCAAGCCCAGCTCGTCTGGACGCTCGAGGAGGCCCTCGCCCCGGCGCTCAAGGCGGGAAGCCTCCTCAAGCTCTATGAAGAGCTCGAGCTCCCGCTCATCGACATGCTTTGGGCGATGGAGGAGGCCGGCGTCGCGCTGGATGAGCCGTATCTCCGGCAGCTCCAGGCCGAGTTCGCGGCCGCGCTCATCGGCATCAAGGCCGAGATCGACAAGTTGGCGGGCCTGGAGCTCAACCCCAGCTCGCCCAAACAGCTCGGCAAGCTCCTCTTCGAGGACCTGAAGCTGCCCGTCCTCCACAAGACGCCGGGCGGCGCACCAAGCACCGACGAAGAGACGCTCCTCGGCCTCGCGAAGCTCCACCCGCTTCCCGCGAAGATCCTCGAGTACCGCGAGCTCTCGAAGCTCCAGTCAACCTACGTCGACGCGCTCCTCGCCAAGTGCGACAAGACGCGCCGCGTCCACACCCGCTTCAACCAGGCCGGCTCGGCGACGGGCCGCCTCTCGAGCCTCGACCCGAACCTGCAGAACATCCCGGTGCGGACGCAGTCGGGCCTGAAAATCCGGCGCGCTTTCGTCGCGCCCGAGGGATTCCTGCTGGTCGCCGCCGACTACTCCCAGATCGACCTGCGCGTGCTGGCGCACCTCTCCGGCGACGCGGCGCTGCGCGACGCGTTCGGCCATGGGGGAGACATCCACCGCCTCACCGCCGCCGAGGTCTTCGGCGTGGCGCCCGACGCGGTGGACGACGACATGCGCCGCAAGGCGAAGGCCGTGAACTTCGGCATCGTCTACGGCCAGACGGCGTTCGGATTAAGCCAACAGCTCGGCATCTCGCCCGCCGCGGCCCGCGAGTTCATCGACAAGTATCTCGCCCGCTACCGCGGCGTCGGGGAATGGACCCGACGCAACCTCGAGGAGGCGCGCCGCGACCTCTGCGTCAAGACGATCCTCGGCCGGGTCCGCCGCCTGCCCGATCTCGCCGCCAAGAACGCCGCCGTCCGCCAGTTCAACGAGCGGGCCGCGGGCAACGCCCCGATTCAAGGCTCCTCCGCCGACATCATCAAGGTCGCGATGCTGAACATCCATCGCGCCCTCCGCGACGGCAAGGCCCCCGCGGCGGCGAAGGGCGCGCGAATCCTGCTTCAGGTGCACGACGACCTGCTTTTCGAGGTTCCCGAAGCCCAGGCGTCCGCGTTCGGCGCGTGGGTGAAGCGCGAGATGGAGACCGCCGTGAAGCTCGAGGTGCCGCTGGTCGTGGACGTCAAGATCGGGCGGAACTGGCGCGACATGGACAAGGTGAAAGGCTGATGGCCCGCTCTTTCCAGCACTCGCCGGTCGACTTTCGCTCGATGCCCACCGCCATCAAGGCGCTGGCGATCGCCAACGCCGCGGGCTTCCTCCTGTCCCAGATCGTCGGCGGCGAGTTTTACCGGCTCTTCGGCCTCGTGCCGTTTCACGTCGTCACCGACCGCTGGATTTGGCAGCCGCTCACTTATCTTTTCATACACGGCACGTTTATGCACCTGCTGTTCAACGTGTTCGCGCTGTGGATGTTCGGCATGCCGGTCGAGGCGCAGTGGGGCTCCAAGGAGTTTTTGAAGTTCTATTTCTTGTGCGGCATCGGGGCGGGTCTTTTGAGCGTTGCCTTGGGTCCGGGTTCTCATTACCCGATCATCGGCGCCTCCGGCGCCGTGTACGGCCTGCTCGTGGCGTTCGCGATGCTCTATCCCGACGCGGTGATTTACCTGTATTTCTTCTTCCCGGTAAAGGCCGCGCACATGGCGATCATCTTCGGCTTGATCGAATTCTTCGCCAGCGCGACGAACGCGACGCCGGGCGTCGCCCGCTTCGCGCACCTCGCGGGCATGGGCATCGGATACTTATATATTCGCTGGTGGTGGATCGCGAAGATCCGCGTGAAGGGCTTGTGGGGGGAACTCACGAAGACCGGCGGAGCCGCGCGCGAGCGCTCGCCGCGCCGCTCGTCGCGCAAGGCCGAAGCTGCCGCGCCCGCCTCCGACCCGATGGCGGAAATCGACCGCATCCTCGACAAGATCTCCGCGCACGGCAAAGACTCTTTATCAGACGAAGAAAAAGAGATTCTGCGCCGCCACGGCGAGCGCCAGAAGAGGACCGATGCGTAGGCTTACGATCGGCCTCACGGGCACGCTCGGCGCCGGTAAGAGTACTGCGCTGACCGTGCTCGCAGGGCTCGGCGCTCGCACCGCCTCCGCGGACGCCGTCGCGCACCGGCTTTCCCGGCCGGGCGGCAGCATCGCGAAGGCCGTGCGCCGCCTCTTCGGGCGAGAGTACCTCGCCGCAGACGGTTCGGTGAACCGGTCTGCGGTCGCGAAAAAGGTCTTCGCGAGCCCTCACGCGCGCCGCCGTCTGGAGCGCGCGACGCATCCCTTGATAATCTCCGAGCTTCGCCGCGAGGCCGCGAAGGGTTCGGCCCCCGTCGCGGTCGTGGATGTCCCTTTGCTCTTCGAAGCGGGACTTCATCAAGAATTCGACGTCACCGTCGCCGTGACCGCGCCGAAGGCGCAGGCGCTTCGCCGCGTCCGCTCCCGCGACGGCATGCTTCCCGCCGAGGCGTCCCGCCGCATGCTCGCGCAATGGCCCGCCGCCCGCAAGACCGCCGCGGCCGACGTGGTCTGGCGCAACGACGGCACCCGCACCGATTTCGTCAAGCTCGTGAAGCAGTACTACCGGGCTTGGGATCTCATCGCGCGCAGCGCACCGAAAAGATGACCCAGCCTAACCGACCCCCAGAAGGAGACCGACCCATGGACACGCCCGCCACGCCGACCACCCCGACCCCGCCGCACCCGGGCTCGAAGAGCCCGGAGAGCCCTTCAGGGCAGACCACGCAGAAGCAGATGGACATCGCCGCCTTGTCGAAGAACACCATCGCCGAACTGCAGAAAGTCGCCAAGGAGCTCAAGCTCGAAGGCACCGACGGTCTGAGAAAGCAGGAACTCATCGCCAAGATCATCGAGGGCCAGGCGAAGGCCAACGGCGCCATCTACGACGAGGGCGTCCTCGAGGTCCTGCCGGACGGCTTCGGCTTCCTCCGGTCGGCCAGCTACAACTATCTCCCGGGTCCCGACGACATCTACGTGTCCCCTTCGCAGATCAAGAAGTTCGGCCTCCGCAAGGGCGACGAAGTCGGCGGCAACGTCCGCGGCCCCAAGGAAGGCGAGCGCTTCTTCGCGCTGCTTCAGGTGAAGACGGTCAACGGCGTGCCGGTCGAGACGATGAAGGACCGGCCGTTCTTCGACAACCTCACCCCGCTGCACCCGAACTCGCGGCTCCTGCTCGAGACCTCGCGCCAGGAGCTCACGACGCGCGCCCTCGACCTCATGGCTCCGATCGGCAAGGGCCAGCGCGGCCTGATCGTCGCCGCGCCCAAGACCGGCAAGACCGTCATCCTCCAGAAGATCGCCAACGCGGTCGCGACGAACTATCCCGACATGGTCGTCATGGTGCTGCTCATCGACGAGCGCCCGGAAGAAGTCACGGACATGCAGCGCTCGATCAAGGGCGAAGTCATCGCCTCGACCTTCGACGAGCCCGCCGAGCGCCACGTGCAGGTCGCCGAGATGGTGCTGGAAAAAGCCAAGCGCCAAGTCGAGATGGGCAAGGACGTCATCGTGCTCCTCGACTCGATCACCCGCCTCGCGCGCGCCTTCAACACCGTGACGCCGGCCTCCGGCCGCGTCCTCTCCGGCGGCCTCGAGGCGACGTCGCTGCAGCGCCCGAAGCGCTTCCTCGGCGCCGCGCGCAACATCGAGGAAGGCGGCTCGCTCACCATCCTCGGCACCGCCCTCGTCGAGACCGGCTCCCGCATGGACGAAGTCATCTTCGAGGAGTTCAAGGGCACCGGCAACATGGAGATCTACCTCGACCGGAAGCTCGCCGACCGGCGCATGTTCCCGGCCTACGAGATCAACCGCTCCGGCACGCGCAAGGAAGAGCTCCTGCTGTCCGAGGACGAGCTCAACAAGGTCTGGATCCTGCGCAAGGTGCTGGCGCCGCTCAACTCCATCGAGTCGATGGAGCTGCTGCTCGAAAAGCTCGCCGCCACCAAGTCCAACAAGGACTTCCTGAAGTCGATGGAAGTCTCGAGCCTCGCCGCCGGCTGAGCGCCGCCGCGAGCCCGGCCGACGGGGCGCCACCCTGGAGGGAGGCGGCCCGTCTTTTTTGCGGCCGATCACTTGGCTCAAGCCAAATGACCATGGGCATTCCCTGTTATGGGGGACGGCGCGTGCACGCCGGCGAAGGTCCCCTACCCATATATACGAATGAGACGCGAAAAAGTTCCCTTTCTCGACGGAGGAGCTTCCTTAATCGGCGATCTTGGTGATTTCGGCCGCGAGCTTCGTGGCGGGATCGTAGCGAACGTGGAGGACGAACAAGTCGGCGTCGGAGAAGCCGAGAAAGGGATGCAGGCCCGCCCGGCCCGAGGGCTTGAGTTGGTAGACGACCCACCCTCCCTCGTCTTGGACCTCGAAGGCGGCGCGCTCCCGCAGCGCGGCGCCGACGTCGGCGCGGTTCATGCCGACGACGAGTCCGGCGCCCTTCGCGTACCAGTTCCGGAAATCCGCGAGCGCCCGGTTGAACGGCCATAGGACGAACAGCCCGCCCAAGAGATACGCGCAGACCCCGAGCGCCGCGGCGCGGGCGACGCGCAGGTGCTTTTTTTCGCCCGCGTCCCACCACAACGCGCCGGCAAGTCCGGCCGCGG
>JACRDR010000493.1 GCA_016212845.1 Elusimicrobiota bacterium | reverse complement strand
CGTCGCCGTCGATGACGCCGATCACGTCGCCGCGCGCCGCATCGAGCCCGGCGCGCATGTCCCAGCCCATCATGCCCTGCTTGGGCAAAACGACCGCGCGCGTGTTCGGGTACTGGGACTCGAGTCGGCGCACGACCGCGGGCGTCTTATCGGTCGACCCCTCGAAGTAATTGCCCACGAGAACGAGCTCATAGGAAAACTTGTAAAATCCCAATATCTTGTGAAGTTTTTCTACGAGAGGGACGATGTTTTCCTCGCTGCGGTAGCACAAAACGACGAGGGAAAAACGGACCCCTCCGCCGTCGGAGGGCGGGGCGTCGAGCATAACGGCATATTATACCAACGAATGACGGTTTCTCGACGGTGAGGATCGCGTTTACGGGGGCTTCTTCCAAGCTGGGCGCGGGCGTCCTGGCCGAGTTCGTGCGCTCTCCGACCGTAGTTCGGATCTATTGCGGCGTGCACCGCTCGGCCCCTGCGAAGAACGAAAAGATCGAGGAATTTCCGCTGGATCTCGCGAACTTCGACCCGGCGTCGTTTCCCCGGGACGTCGACTTGCTCGTGCACCTGGCCGCCGTCACGCACGCTTCCGACCCCGCGGAATATGAGCGGATCGTCCGCGACGGGACGCTGGCTCTGGCTCGCGCCGCCCGGGCGAAAGGCTGCCGCCGCATGCTCTTCGTCAGCACGCGCTGCGCCGGACGCGAGAACGGCGCGTACGGGCGGGCCAAGCTCGAAGCCGAGGAAGGACTTCGCGCGCTGGATTGGCCGCACGGCCTCGTCATCCTCCGGCCGTCGGAGGTCTACGGCGCGGGCGGCCGCGAGGGCATCGATCAGTTCGTGGGTCTAGCCCGGAGTTGGCGCCTCGCGCCGATGCTTTTCGGAGACCGGCGGATCCGGTTCTCGCCCCTGCACGCGGACGACTTCGTCCGGCGCTGCGCGATGCTCTCCCTCGAGCCCGCGCGCGATAGCCGCGTCGTGGAGCTGTGCGGTCCCGAATCCTTCGACGGGGTCGCTCTCGCCCTGCGGTTGTCGGCGCGCTTTTGGGCGGTTCCGGTCCCGATCTGGTGGCCGCTGGCTTCGCGCGTCTTGAGCCTTGCGGGGCTGGCTGCTCCCGATCAGGCCGCGCGCCTCGTCGGGCGGAAGACGTCGGAGACCTCGTCTCCCGGGATCGCGGTCTCGGAATTTCGGCGGTTCCCCTAGGGGCAGTTGAACCGAGAGGACACGCTGTTTTCGGAGAGCCGCTCGACGCACGCGAGGCCGTCTCGCTTCGCCAGGACGCACAGCTGTTCGTCGCTCGGCGACTCGGGCGGCTGGACTTGGGCTTGGGGGCTGCCCCACCAGAATCCCGCTTGCGTGGTGCGGCAGTCGAACGGCATCCAGCTCGCCAGCAGCGGGCGCTCGAGCACCGTCGACCAGTAAAACGGCACTTCGAAGCAGCGCATGTCGGCGTTGAGCGGCGACGCCAACAGCGCCGCGTTCCCAACGTACACGCCGCACTTGGGCTCCCGCGAGACCGCGTCCCGGAGCGCCGCGTTCGCCTCGACGACGGACCGGCCGGCGGTGCTTTTCGTCTCGGGGATCGACGACGCGTGTTTCCAGAGGCCGGAGGCGGCGGGCGCCAGTCGGAAGACGAGCGCGCCTGCGACCGCGGCGATCGCTAGCCCTCGCGCGGTCAGGCTCGGCCGCTCGATGCCTTCGATCAGCCGCGCCGCGGTCCACGGGATCGCGAAGACGGGCGCGAGCATCGAGAAGTAGACGCCGCTTCCGCCCCGGATCGTCAGATTGAACGACGCGAAGCCGCCTAGGGCGGCCAGCGCGAGCAGCGTCGCGGCGTAGCGGTCCCGCGCGAACGACTCGAGCCGCTCGCCCCGGGGCAGCGCTGCGATCCCGAGCCACAGCGGCAGCCAGTGCACCAGCGCGAAGACCGGGGCGCCCTTGAGGCCCCACAGCGGCTGCACGCGAACGAACCAGAGCGGCACGAACTGCGAGCGCGACGTCTTGCCCATCACGATCGGGAAGCAGGCCAGACACAGCGCGGTCGTGATCGTCAGGTACGCGACGTCGCGCGCCCGGAGGCGAAGGTCGTAAAGCTGCTGCGCGCTCAGCCAGACGGCGGCCGTGAAGCCGACTGAGACCTTCGTGAGCGTCATGGCGGAGATCCAAGCGAGATCGAGGAGCCGGTCCGCGTGCGCTTTCTCGGGGGGGGCGCCCGAAGCGCCTTCCAGAGGCTGGCGAAGCGCGCCTATGAAAAAGAAGGCGAGCCCCACGCCGAATGTCTCGGAGGCGACCGGGTCCCACGTGGCGAACCACCCGAGGACCTTCTCCGGAAGCATCCACGTCGCCAGCGCGACGACGAGCCCTGCCAGCTCCGGCGCGCGGTCGCGTCCGGCCAGTCGGCAGGCGACCGCGCTCATCGAGAACGCCAGCATCGTGGGCGCGAACAGCGGCAGGAAAATCGCGTGGACCGAGAGCTGCGGGGCCCCGCTCAGCTTCCCGGCGAACGCGAAGATCGCCGCCGAGAAAAAGTGCCATTGCACCGGTGAGAGTCCGTCGAGGCCGAGGCTGACGCGTCCGAAGTTGCGGATGGAGGTCTCGACCGCGGCCATGTACAGCCTGTCGGGATGCACGGTGCCGCGCGCGAGAAGTCCGAAGGCATCGGGATGCATCTCGCCACTCGCCCACCACGCGCCGCACGCGTAGACGAAGAGCGCCGCGAACGCGCAGGCCCAGCGTCCCGGCCTCTCGGGGCGCCCGGCGCTCGAGGCGGCCGCGCGCAGGCCCCAGCAGCAGCCCGCCGCCGTCAGGG
>JACRDR010000497.1 GCA_016212845.1 Elusimicrobiota bacterium | reverse complement strand
CGCGCTGGCGCTCGGAACTTCCGCGCTCGCGGCCCTAAAGGACTCTCCGGCGCCTTCGGCGCCGGGTGCCGACCCGGTCTCCGCGGCCGCCCCCGCGGCGCCCGTCGTGGAGGCGCCGAAGGTCGGCAAGGTCTACACCCCGAAGGAGATCGTCGACATCGCCAACAAGGTCCTCCGGGGCGACTCGAGCCACGCCTCCCTCACGATGACGATCGTGACGCCGTCGTGGACGCGCGAGCTGACCATCGAAGGCTGGAATCAGGGCCGCGAGAAGGCCTTCATCGTCATCCACGCGCCGGCGAAGGACAAGGGCAACACCACGCTCCGCCGCAAGAACGAGATGTGGCTGTGGATGCCGAAAGTCGAGCGCGTGGTGAAGGTCCCGCCCACGATGATGCACTCGGCTTGGCAGGGCTCCGATTTCACGTACGAGGACATCGTGAAGGCCGACTCGGTCGTGAAGGACTACACGCATAAGGTCGTCTCGCGCACGACCGAGGGCGACCACGACGTCTACCTGATCGAGGCGACGCCGCTGCCCGACGCCCCGGTCGTGTGGGGCAAGGTGCTCCTGTGGTCGCAGGTCTATCCCGACGGCGCGGTGCTGCCGTATAAAGAAGAGGACTACTCCGAGCGCGGCGAAAAGGTCCGCACGATCGAGCTCTCCGAGATCGTGATGATGGACGGCCACCGCGTGCCCAGCCAGCTTCAGTGCACGCCGCACCGCAAAGCCGGACAGAAGACGATCATCAAGTATCACAAGATCGACTTCAACATCGACCTTCCCGACAGCTACTTCAGCCTAGAGCGCCTCCAGCGGTCTAAATAGTACGATCGGGGCGTCGTGCTCCTCCTCGCTTGGCGCAACCTTTGGCGTAACGCACGTCGCAGCCTCCTGACCCTCGCGTCCATCGCGTGCGGCGTCGCCGCGATCATGTTCGGCCAAAGCATGATCAAGACGATCCAGTGGCAGCTCATCGAGAAGGCCACCGGCATCATCACGGGCCATCTCCGCGTCCAGAACAAGGAGGTCAAGGAACTGAAGTTCCCCGAGAAGAACTACGGCGACCTTCCCAAGCTCGAAAAGATCCTCGCCGGCGATCCCGACATCGAAGCCTACGAGCACCGCATTCTGCTGACGGGGCTCGTCAGCGGCAAGAACGACTCCAACGGCGTGCTGCTCTGCGGCGTCGAGCCCAAGCGCGACCCCAAGGTCACGACGATGTCGACCTACCTCGCGCAGGGCTCGTGGCTGAAGGGCGACGGAAAGGAGATCGTGATGGGCGACCAGCTCGCCGACGCCCTGGGCGCGAAGCTCGGCGAGTCGATCGTGGTGCTCGCGCAGGCCTCCGACGGCAGCATGGGCGCCGACAACTACAAGATCGTCGGCCTCTTTCACGCGGGCAGCCAGACTTTCGACAAGGCGATCGCGTTCGTGCCGCTGGCCGCCTTCCAGGAGACGCTGGCGATGGAGGGGCGCGCCAACGACCTCGTGATCAAGCTGCGCGATCCGGAAAGGCTCGAGGAGGCCCGCTCCCGTCTCTCCGCGGCGCTGGCCGGCGAGCCGCTGAAGGTCCTGACCTGGCGCGAGGTCGACGAGGAGATTACGGGCGTGCAGGCCTACCAGAACGCGATCTTGAAGATCGTGCTCGGCATCGTCTTCCTCATCGTGGCGCTCGGCATCCTCAACACCGTCTTCATGTCGCTCTTCGAGCGCGTGCGCGAGTTCGGCATCCTCAAGGCGATGGGAGCGCGGCCCTCGTTCGTCCTGCGCCTCGTCCTCGTCGAGAGCTGCATGCTCGGCGGGCTCGGCGGCGGCCTCGGCGTGCTGACCGGCGTGGGACTGATCGCGTACTACCGGCAGGAGGGCCTGCCTTTGCCGATCGGCGAGGCGATGAGCCAGTTCCTGCCGTTCGACACCATCCTGCACCTGCGTTTCGACTGGCCCACGCACCAGACCGCGATCGCCGCGGTGGTGGTCACGAGCCTGCTCGCCGCGCTGCCGCCCGCTTTGCGCGCCGCGAAGCTCAAGCCGGTCGACTGCCTGAGGCACCGGTGAGAGAGACCGTCCTCCTCGCCTGGCGCAACCTCTGGCGCAACAGCCGGCGCTCCGCGCTCACGATCGGCTCCGTGTCCTGCGGCCTCGCCGCGGTCATGCTCGGCCAGAGCCTGATGAAGACGATCCAGAAGCAGATGGTCGAAAAATCCACGGGCATCATGCTCGGCCACCTCCAGGCGCAGGCGAAGGGCGTGAGGGACCACCGGGTTCCCGAGCGGGTCTATCCGCGGCCGGCGGCCTTCGAGAAGTCGCTGCGCGAGCATCCGTTCGTCCAAGCGGTCTCGGCGCGCATCAAGTTCACCGGCCTCGTGTACTCGCCGCAAGGTTCTCGCGGCGTGCTGGTGGTCGGCGTCGAGCCGGAGACCGAGGCGAAGATCTCCATCATTCCGGGCTATCTAAAGGAAGGGCATTACTTCGGCGGCGGCGAGCGCGACCTCGTGCTCGGCGACCGCTTGGCGGGCGAGCTGGACGTGCGGATCGGCGAAAAGCTCGTGGTGATGGCTCAAGCCATGGGCACCGAGATGTCCTCGGAGCTCTTCCGCGTCGCGGGCATCTATCACTCCGGCAGCGAGTCCTACGACGGCCAGGTCGTCTACGTCCAGCTCCCGGCCGCCCAGCGCGTGCGCGGCGTGCCGGGCAAGATCAGCTACCTCGTCGCGAAGCTTCCCGATCCGGAGCTCGTGCCTTCCGTGATCGCCGATCTCGGGTCCAAGGCCGCCGCCGAGGGCGCCGACCTCCTGAGCTTCCGCAAGATCGGCCTCGAGGTCGAGGCGATCATCCGCTTCGAGGACGCGATCTTGATCGTCGTCTTGTTTATCATCTTCTCCATCGTCGGGCTCGGCATCCTCAACACGGTCGCGATGTCGATGTTCGAGCGCGTCCGGGAGTTCGGCACGCTGCGGGCCCTGGGCGCGCGCCCCGTCGTCGTCGTCCGGATGATCGCGGTGGAGGCGCTGTTCTTGGGCTCGCTCGGCGCTCTGGCGGGGCTGTGCCTCGGCGGCGCGATCATCTTCTGGTGGGGGACGACCGGACTTCACCTGCCCATCGGCAAGGCTTTGTCCTACTGGCTGCCGTTCGACGCGGTCGTCTATCTGCGGCCGGTGTGGCGGATGCACGTCGCCTCCGCCGCCGGCCTCGTCGTCGTGAGCCTCGTGTCGGCGGCCGGCCCCGCGTTTCGGGCCGCCCGTCTCGTCATCGCGGAAGCGTTGAGGTCCCTATGAGCGGCGAAACGTTGATCGAATTGAAGCAGGTGTCGAAGGTATACCGGCCGAAGGTCAAGGCGGCGTTCTCCGACGCCGCGCCCGGCGTAATCGCGATCGAGAAGCTCGACCTCGCGTTCTCGAAGGGGGAGTTCAGCGCCATCGCCGGACCGTCGGGCTCCGGGAAGTCGACCCTGCTCAATCTCATCGGGACGATCGACGCGCCGACCGACGGCACGATCGCGTTTAGGGGCAAGACGGTCACGAACCTAGACGAGAACGCGCTCGCCGACTTCCGCCTCCATCAGCTCGGCTTCGTCTTCCAGGCCTACAACCTGATCCCGGTGCTGACCGCCGCGGAGAACGTGGAGTATCCGCTCGCGCTGCAGGGCGTCTCCCGCGCGGAGCGGCGCGCCCGGGCGATCGAGGCGCTCTCGTGGGTCGGACTCGACGGCCTGGCGGACCGCCGGCCCGATCTCCTCTCGGGCGGGCAGCAGCAGCGCGTCGCCGTCGCCCGCGCGATCGTTCACCGCCCGGCCGTCGTGCTCGCCGACGAGCCGACCGCGAACCTCGACTCGAAGACCGCCGCGAGCCTGCTCGACATGATGCTCGATCTCAACAAGAAGCACGGCATCACCTTCATCTTCTCGAGCCACGACCCGACCGTGCTCAGCCGCGCGCGGCGCGTCATCCATCTCCAGGACGGCCGGCTGCAGTGAGGCTCGCGCTCGCCGCGCTCTGCCTGCTCGCCGCCGTTCCGGCGCGCGCGGGCGTGAGCGCGTCGGGCTACGTGAAGAATCTCTGGGACTACACGCGCGCGCCGCTGTCTAAGCGTCCGTACTGGTCGGACCTGACTAGAATCCGCGCTGCGCTCGAGGCCTCGCACGCCGTACGCGAAAGCGGTCCCAAACTCGTCGCGCACGCGGACTACGACCACGAAGTCCGCACCGGCAGCTTCTTCTATACGCCGGATTACCGGCTCTCCGGCCTGCGCGAGCCATCGTCCTATTTCGACATGGAGCAGACGATCAGCACCGGCGGCTCCTATCTCTACCGCCACCGGCTCTACCGCGCGTGGGCGGCGGTCGAGGCCGAGGATTGGACCGCGCGCTTCGGACGCCAGCGCATCGCGTGGGGCAGCGGCAAGATCTGGAACCCGACCGACGTCCTCAACCCGTTCGACCCGACGTCGATCGAGCGCGACGAACGCCGCGGCGTCGACGCGGTCTACGCCAGACGCGGGCTCGGGACTCTCGGGCAGGCCGAGGCGGCGTGGGCGCTCTCCGACGATTGGACCGGCACCGACTTGCTGGGCCGGACGCGCGCGCATTTCGGCTCCTCCGACGTCGCGCTCATGGGCGGGAAAGTAGCGGGCTCGACCGATTCGTGGATGGCCGGGGGCGACTTCGCCTCCAACTTGTGGGACGGGAACTTCCACGGCGAGTGGTCCTACACGCAGCCGGGCACGCGGACGTCCTATTGGCGCGGCATGCTCGGCTACGAGTACACGCTTTCGACCACGTTCCCGTTGACGTGGCTTCGCGAGGTCTACGTCTTGGGCGAGTACTACCGCAACGGGAGGGGGGCCGCCGACCAGACCCGCTACAACCCCGCGGCGCTCCTGACCGGCCGCGAAATCGCGCTCGCGCGCGACTACGCGGGCCTGAGCCTCCAGAAGGAGCTGCTCCCGCTCGTGAACCTCGAGGTCCACCAGCTGCTCAACCTT
>JACRDR010000496.1 GCA_016212845.1 Elusimicrobiota bacterium | reverse complement strand
GCGTCGGCGGCGCCGAGGATGCCTTTCCAGGAGAAGCTCTCTTCGCCTCGGGCGGCCGCGTCGTCGTCGAGCATCAGCCGCACGAGCGCCGCGGTGGCTAGGCAGATGCCGGCGGTGGCGAAGAGCATCGGCGCGAACGCGGTGCCGGCGAGGATGCCGCCCACGGCCGGGCCGACCGCCCAGCCGAGGTTCACGGCGATCCGGAGCAGGCCGTAGCCGCGCTGGCGCTCGCCCGGGCCCATGCGGTCGGCGACCCAGCCTCGGGCGGCCGGGTCGAAAAAGTTGCCGACGAAGCTCGTGACGCACAGCGCCGCGGCCAGCGGCCACAGGGACCACGACGCAGAAATCGCCTGCGCGAGCAAGGCGACGGTAACGGATCGCAGCACGAGGGAGATGAGCATCACCTTGCGCCGCCCGAGCAGGTCCGACAGCTCGCCGGCGAGGCCCTGGGCCACCGAGCCGCAGAGGCCGTTGAAGCCTAGCAGGGCGCCGACGACGCCCATGGGAAGGCCGCGCTCCCGGTGCAGATAGATGGCGAAGAACGGGAACGACAGCGCGATGCCCGAGGTGAGGATCGCCTGGCTGAGGAGGAGAGTGAGAAGACCCCGAGCGCCTATTGGGCCGCCTCTTCTCCGCCCTTCGACGGCTTCGTCAGCGGCACGCCGGACGCGCACTGCGGGCAGGAGTCGGCCGGGCTCACGTCGAGCGGATAATTCGCCAGCGCGCGGATCGGCACGCGCAGCGGGAGCGGGCCGGTGGAGCGGTCCATGAGGGCCGCCACGCCCACGACCTTCGCGCCGTAGACGCCCGCGAGGCTGATGACCTGGCCGGTCGAGTGGCCGGTGGTGACGACGTCTTCGACGACGAGCACGCGCTCGCCGCGGGTCAGCTTGAAGTCGCGGTGGAATCCCAGCGAGGCGCCGACGCGCTCGGTGAAGATCGCGCGGCATTTCTTCTGGCGAGCCACTTCCTGGCCCAAGACGACGCCGCCCATGGCCGGGGAGACGACGACGTCGACCGGCTGCGGGAATTTGGCCGCGAGCGCCTTCGCGAGCTTCTGCGCCATGTGCGGGTACTGCAGCACCACGGCGACCTCGACGTAGGTCGGGCTGTGGAGGCCCGAGGGCAGGCAAAAGTGTCCGTGCACGATCGCGCCGTGCTCCTGGAGAACGCTGACGACCTGCAGCTTGTCGGTGGTTCGCATCTTTCGGCTCCTATTGCGGCGACATCGCCTGTCCGCGCTAGAGGCCGTCCTGGAGGCAGTCCTCGATGGCGGTAGCGCTCATCTTGTGCATATCGAACTCGGCGTCCGGCTTGTTCAATTCGCCCTTCACGAAGAACCCGATCGAAGGGCGGCCCTTCTCGTCGGAAAGATACTGCGGCAGGGGCGCGCGCGAAGACGTCAGGCGGGTCAGGACGTGCATGCCCACCTGCTCCTTCGGAAGGTCGGCCTTGCCTTGGGCGCACAAGACGATCTGTCCGCTGTCGACGTGAAACGGCGTGATGTCGACGATCCCGGACATGAGCGCGTACTGCCCGTAGATGCGGGTGAAGTCGAGCGTCTTCGGATACAGCGTGCCGAAGGAAGCGCCCGCCGCGTTGTTCATCTTCTGCATGAAGACGAACGGCAGGAAGCTGATCCGCAGGAGCTTATGCGCGTTCTCGAGCTCGGGGATGTTCGAGACCCGGCCCGGCCCGAAGCCGGTGCGCACCCAGCCGCTGACGTTGTTGAGGCCGGTGGAGATGCCCCGCAGGCCCCATTTCAGGTCGACGTTGAAGGTGTTGAAGTTCGGCTGGACCACTTCCGCGATCCGCACGCTGCCGTTGGTGGCCGGGAAGCTCTTGGGGATCGCGTATTTGAAGACCTGGGACCACTTCCGCTCGCGCTCGGGGTTCTCGGGCTGGCCCTTCTCGGCCTTGATCTGCTGGACGATCGCGGTCACGGCGGCGATCGTCTCGTTGAGCATGAGCTTGTCGATCGAGCCCTCGACGTCGACGCCCTTCGGGGCGTTGAAGTTGCGGACGCGGCCTTTGAGCTTGACGTGCGAGACGCTCCAGGTGAAGTCGAGGCGCTCGACGTCGAGGTCGCCCTCGCCGAACTTGGCCGCGAGGCTCACGTCGGAGAAGGCGTTGCCGTAGGCGACCACCCGGCCGCGGGGGGCGAGCAGCTCGATCTCGTCCAAGTTTTTCGTGCCGTTGATCGTGACGTCGGCTCCGGCGACCGCGGCGCTCGTGCTCAGCGTCGCGGCGAAATCCTTGAGGTGCAGGCTCAAGCGCTCGACGACGGGACGCTCGTCGGGGCCGAGCTTGCCGGAGGCGGTGAAGCTCAGGTCTCCGGCGCCCTCGAGCTTGCGCTTGGCCAAGCCGGTCCACAGGGCGGCGACCCGGTCGAGCGGCGAGGTCGGCGCCGAGACGTTGACCTTGTACGCTCCGGCCGCGCCCAGCGTGACCTGGCCGCTCGCGCGCAGCTTCAAAGGTTCGGCCGCGAGGTCGACGGACTCGAAGCGGAACGCGCTCGGGGACGGGACGGAGAAGCGCAGGCGGGCGAGCATCG
>JACRDR010000495.1 GCA_016212845.1 Elusimicrobiota bacterium | reverse complement strand
TCCAACTCGCGCATCATCGCCGTCAAGCGTTCCCGGTCGATGCCGGCGCCGGGGCGACGGCTGCCCGCTTCCACCTTGCGATCGGCCTGGAGACGAGGGACGGGACGGGCCGCCTCGCGGGGAAACTCGAGGAAGAGGTAGGCCGCGATCGCCAAGAGCCCCAACGCCGAAAAGCGGGCCAAAACCCCTCCGGATTCCACGGCCCGATTATACCCGAGTTTGACCCGGACCCGCGGTTTTCCCACAATGACGGCGTGGAGCCCCAACGTAAGATCCTCCTGCTCGAGGACGACCGGCAAGAGCGTGAAGGACTGAGCCGAGTGCTGACGGCGGAAGGCTTCCGGCTTCACGCCGCCGAGACCCTGGAGATGGGCCGGCACCTGTTCTCGACCGAGCGGCCCGATCTCATCATCGCCGACGTCGGCCTGCCGGACGGCACCGGACTCGACTTCTGCCGCCACGTGCGCGCGCATCCCGAGCTCGGGACCACGCCGATCATCATGCTGACGGGCAAGGGCGCGCACGAGGACAAGACTCTGGGCTTTCAGGCGGGCGCCGACCAGTATCTAGTGAAGCCCGTGCTGCCGAGCGAGGTCCTGCTCTGGGTCCAGGCGCTCCTAAGAAGGCTCTCCTACGATCAAGGAGGCGGCGGCGTCCTCAAGGCGGGCGACCTCGAGATCGATCCGAAGGCTTTTACGGTGCGGTTTCAAGGAAACGCCGTCCCGCAGCTGACCATCAAGGAATTCGAGCTCCTCTATTTTCTCGTGCGCGCGACGCCGCAGGTCCTGACTCGAAAGCACATCCTCTCGAACCTCTGGCACACGGTCGCGACCGACCATCTCGTGGACAACCACATGATGCGCCTGCGCCGCCGCCTGCCGGCCGCGCTCGCCGACCGGCTGCAGGCCGTTCCGGGGAAGGGCTACCGCTACTTCGAGTGAGCCGACAGGGGCAGCGTGAAGCTGAAGCGCGCGCCCTCGCCGGGTTTGCTCTCCGCCCAGATCCGCCCGCCGTGCGCCTCGACCAGCTCGCGGCAGATCGCCAGGCCCAAGCCCGAGCCGGCGTGCCCTCTCGCGCGGCCGCGGGTCTCCGGCACCTGCGAGAACTTGGCGAACAGCGAGGACAAGCGATTTTCCGGGATGCCGACGCCGCTGTCCGCCACGCTGAAGACCGCCTCGCGCGCGCCGTCTCGCCTCGCCGATAGGCTGACCTGCCCGCCCGCCGGGGTGAACTTCAAGGCGTTCGACAGGAGATTCCCGAGGATCCGTCGGAGCGAAGTCGAGTCCGCGCTGACGAAAGACAGCCCCGGCTGGATATGGACGGCGAGCGACACGCCGAGTCGCTCGGCCTCCCCTTTGACGGCGGACACCGCGTCTTCGAGCGCCTCTTCCACTCCCACGGGCGCCCGCTCGAGCGGCGCCTTGCCCGCCTCGAGTCGCGCCACTTCCAAGATGTCGTCGATCAGGCCGGCCAAGTCTTTGCCCGAACGCACGAGCGAGCGGAGCGCCTCCTCCTGCTTCGGCGTGAGCGGCCCTTCGTAGCCGCCCAGCACGACGTCCGCCTGCCCCAGCATGCCATGGAGCGGCGAGCGGAGGTCGTGCGTCACTTGGGCCACGAACTTGTCCTTGAGCTCGTCGAGCTCGACTAAGCGCTCGGTCATCCGGTTGAACTCGCGCGAGAGGACACCCAGCTCGTCGTCGGACGCCTCCGGCAAGCGGTGCCGCAGCTCTCCCTCGCGAACCCGGCGCGCCGCCTCGACGAGGCGGTCGAGCGGACGCAGCAGGGAGGCGCTCAGCGCGGCGGAGGCGAGCAGGGCCACGCCGAACCCCAAGAGCGCGGCCAAAAGACGGCGCCGGCGCGTAAGGTCCGCGATCCAGGCGAGCGGACGCTCGAGGTCGTCCGCGCGATACGCGGCGACGAGCGTGGCCAGCCTACGGCCCGCCAGGGAGACGGGAAACGAATAGGCGCGCTGCCGGCGCGGACCCACGTCGTCTTGCCGCAGGGTGCCGGCCGAGCGGAGCGCCGCGATGTGGTAGGGGCGGCTGGCCGTGGTCCCGATGTAGTCCGCCCCGCCCGGCGTGAAGCTCACCCGCGCCGCGATCCGGCCCTCCCCATCGACGAGCACGGACTCCTCGAGCGCCTGCGGCTCGCACAATTCGGAGACGGCCCGAAGGATCGCGACGCGCCGCTCCGGGCTGCCGGCTTCCCCGGTCGCCCGGGCCGCGTTTTCCCACGCGGAGATGAGCGAAGCCTCTTGGCGCGCGACCGCCTCTCGATGGAAGGCGCGATGTCCCAATTCCACGAAGAGGATGAGGGTCCCGGTCACGACGACGGTCAGCCCGGCGGCCAGCTTCAGGGGGAGTCGCATGACGCTACGGGAGTGTAGAGGCCCGGCCCGGCGAGCGCAAGGCGGCCGGCGTCAGCGCTCGAGACGGTCGAGGAGACTCGAGAACGCCTCCGGCTCCGCGGCCGGCGGAACGAGTCTTCGCCGCCGCGCCACCGCCGACAAGCGCTCCCAGCGGAAGCGCACCCCCGGCGTGTCGGCGAAGCTCCGGACGGCGAGAGGAGCGGCCGCCGGAGACGCGGCCGGCCGCGCGGCGAGCGGCCGCAGGGACTCCTTTCGCGGCCAGCGCACCCCTGCCGGAGGTTCGTTCCACTCCCTGCTCCGATCCTTCGAGCGCGGCTCGACCCAACCGCACACCGCTCCCAGCACGATCGCCGCCGCCGC
>JACRDR010000494.1 GCA_016212845.1 Elusimicrobiota bacterium | reverse complement strand
GTAGCGCTCGGAGAGGCAGCCGGTGACGATGACGCGCTCGACCTGGCCGTCTTTTTTGGCCTGGGCCCAGCGGAGGATCGTGTCGATCGACTCCTTCTTCGCGTCGCCGATGAAGCCGCAGGTGTTGATGATCACGATCGCGGCGTCCTCGGACGCGGTCTCGTGCTCGACGTCGAACTTGTTCGCCCGCAGCTGCCCCATGAGGACCTCGGAATCGTAGAGGTTCTTGGAGCAGCCCAGCGTGACGACCTGGACCTTGTTCTTTTTGAGGGTCTTCGTTCTCAAGGCGGGGGAGCCCTATTATACCAGGGAAACGGGCCTCCCTCCGTCGGCAGAAGACCCATTCGGGGGTGGGTCTATCGGCGGCGCCCGGGGGGCGGGAAGTCCCAGGCGGGGGGGGCCGGCTCCGGCTACCTTAAAAGCATGAACCTGGCGTGGGCGGCGTTCCTGGTCCTGCCGGCTCCGGCGCGCGCCCAGGTGCACGTGGAGCCGGTGAGCGTCTCCGTTCCGATTCACACCGGTCCCGCCGCGGCTTCCTTGGCCGGCGCCCAGGCCCTTTCCGGACCGACGCTGTCGCTCGGGGCCCAGCTCGTCTCCTCGCCGCTGACTCGGGCCTCGGTCTTGCCGCGCGCGGCGGCCGGAAGCGGACGGCTCCGAGCCTCGCCCGTCGCCTCGCGGGATTGGGACGCGTTCTTCGACCAATCCCGCGTCCAGTCGCGCCTCGAGCTGGCCGGGCTCGCGGCGGCGTATCCGGACGGCTCCTGGAAGGAGAGCCTGCCTCGCCTCTTCGAGCCGTACGTCCAGCTCGGCGGAAAGGTCACCCCCGAGCTTCTGGCCGGGGCGTCCCACCGCGCCGAGGACTGGACCTACATCTTCCGCGACCATCCGCTCTGGAAGAAGCCGCTCGAGGAGTATCTCGACGGGCTGATCGCCCGAAGGAAGGACTCGCGGCGGCTCGACCTCGATTCCGTCGGGGCGGGGTACGGCTCCGAGGCGTACTCGCTCGCGATCGTCGTGGACGAGGCCCTGCGGCGCGCCGGCGAGGAGCCGGCCGCGTGGGACGTGCGCATCCGGGCGCAGGATTTGAGCATCGCGAGTCTCCTGGCGGCGGATCGCGGCCTCTACCGCCCCGGCGAGCGCGACAAGGAGACCTTCGCCGAGCTCGGTCTCGAGAAGTACTTCGAGCCGGCCGAGGGGGGCTTGCTCCGTCTGAAGCGGCCGATGCGGGACTGGATCCGGCCCTACTTCGTCGATCTCAACGACCCGAGGCAGCACTCGCTGCTTCCGGCGCTCACCGACGTGCTGTTCGGAAACTACCTCCTTTTCCACCTGCGCCGCGACCCCGCCACCGCGCTCGCCGAGAAGTGGCTCGCGGGCGAGTGGTCCGATCACGGGTTCTTGAGCATGGCCCAGGTGGTCGTGGCCGAGGTCGGACGCAGCGCCCGCGCGAAGGTGGACGTGCCGCTGAACTATCTCTTTTCCTCGAACGTCGGCTGGGCCGGGCTGGCGTTCTACGGCGACAACTACCGGGTCCCCGGCGGCTTCAAGGACGCGATGCGCGAGCTCTTCCGGCGCCGCGGACTCGTGAAGAAGGTGCAAGAGCGCGGCGGCTCGGTGGATCGCGAGCTTTCGCGCGACGCGTTCCATCGTTTCGCGCTCGACCCGAAGGCGGTCGCGTCGATGCGGCGGGCCGCGGCGCGGGCCGGGCTCTCGCCCTCGCTCACCACCGATGATATTTCCGTGCGGGCCGACGCGGACTCCGGCAAGCTTTACGTGAACGTCGGCTGGTTGTTGGAGGCGCCCGACGGAGAAGAGCGGATCGCCGCGTTCGAGAAGCTCGTCTCGAAGGAACTCGAGCGCGTGCCGCCCACCGGCCGGAGCCCGCCCGCCGGCCCGATTTCAGGCCGCCTCTACGGCGGAGGCGTCTTGAAGGTGGACGAGACCGGAAGCGCCCCCATGCTCTATTGGCTGACGGACCGCCTCGTTCCGATCTCCGCCGCGTACCGTTCCGACAACGCCGCCAAATCCGAGAAGAAGCTCGAGGGCGATCAGCAGAGGAATTCCCGCTTCGACTCCAACGGCATGCCGAAAGGCGTCCGCGGCTTCTACTAGTCTTGAATCCCTAGCCCTGCCGGGCTATTCTTGGGCCGTGCGCGCGGCTTTCGTCGTTTCCCTCGCGGCGGCGCTTTGCGCCTGCTCTTCGGCCCCGAAGCGCCGTCCGATCGCCGCCGTGCCCGCCAAGGCCAAGGCGGTCGTGCGCACCGCGAAGACGTATCTGCCCGAGGAGGAGAAGCACCGCGCGCCTCCCGCCGACTGCTCCGACTACGTGCGGAAGGTGTTCTCCGAGAACGGGATGAAGCTGCCCCGGACGTCCGTCGAGATGTCGAAGCTGGGCTCCTCCCTCGGCTCCTCGGCGGACCTGCGGATGGGGGACCTCGTCTTCTTCTCGGGCGAGAAAATCTCGAAGACGGTGGGCCACGTCGGGATCTACGTCAACAACGGCATCTTCATCCACCGCCCGAGCGTGGGAGAGGTCCGGATGGAAAGCCTCTACAGCGATTACTACCGCAAGCGCTACTTGTCCGCCCGCCGCCTCATCGACTGAACGGCCGTAGCGTTGCGTGGAAGCTGGGCATGGAGATGCGCATCCGCTTTCCCGGAAACAAGAAGGTCTCGGCCGAGTTCGACGGCCTGAGGATCGTCACCGACCAGCCGAAGGAGGCGGGCGGCGACGGCGCCGGCCCCGCGCCCTTCGACCTGTTTCTCGCCTCGATCGGCACCTGCGCCGGCATCTTCGCGCTGTCGTTCTGCCGCAAGCGCGGGATCGACACGGAGGGCCTCGAGCTCGTCGAGACGATCGATTGGGACGAGACCGCGCACCGGGCCTGGAAGATCACGCTGGACGTCCGCTTGCCGCCGGGCTTTCCCGAGAAGTATCGCGACGCGCTGGCGAACGCGATCAACCTCTGCACGGTGAAGAAGCATCTCGCCGATCCGCCGACGATACTCGTCCGCTGCGGTCAGTCGTCGCCGTCGGCGCGGTGAAGGAGAGGGTACTCCGCGGCGAAGCTTTGGCGGGGATCCGATAGCTTCCAGATCACGCCCCGCGCCTTCGCGAGAAGCTGCGTGATGTAGTAGTCCTCGCCGCGCACGGCGTTGCGCTCGAGCAGCTGGTCCGCCAACCGGTGCAGCTTCTCTTGGGTCTCGATGTAGGCCGCGTCGAAGTCCTTCGCCGACTTCAGGGTCTCGAGCGCCTTCTCGCCCCGGCGGCGCAGGGCTTCGCTGGCCGTGCTCTTCTCGGCGGAGACGCCGGACTTCTTGGAAAGCCGCGCGGCCTCCTTCTTCAGGTCGGCGTGCCAGTCCGCGGAGCGCGCGGCGTAGCCGCGGGCGGCGGCGCCCCAAGCGCGGGTCTTGGCGATCGCGGCGGCGGAGGAGGCGGCCTCGCTCACCGCGAGGACGGCGCCCAGCGCCTCGGCGTCGGACAGCCGGGACGTCGTGGGAGGCTCGAACGCGCCCGCGAGGGAGGCGGCCAGGAGAAGAACCAACATCCGTTGAAGTATACTACCCGCCGATGAAGCCTTCCAGGCTGCTTCGCGTCATCCGGGACTTCGCCCGCGCGCGGGATTGGGAGCAGTTCCACAAGCCGAAGAACCTCGCGATGGCCTTGTCGGTCGAGGCCTCCGAGGTCGTCGAGCTGTTCCAGTGGCTGACGCCCGAGCAGGCGGAGCGCCTCGACCCGAAGCGGCGCGCGGCGCTCGCCGACGAGCTGGCCGACGTCTACGTCTATCTCCTCAAGCTCGCGGAGCGCTTCGACGTGGACCTCGAGAAGGCCGCCTTCGCCAAGATGAAGAAGAACGCGAGGAAGTACCCCGTCGCCAAGGCGAAAGGCACCGCGAAGAAATACTCCGAGCTGTGATGGACCCGGGCGCCTACCCCGGCGCGTGGGGCGTGCTCGGCCTCTTCTGCATTCCGATCGGCGGCGGCATCCCCGCGGGCGTCCTCCTCGCGAAGGCGCGCGGCATCCCTTGGCCGGTCATGGAGGTCCTCTACTTCGTCTCGGACGTGCTCCTCGCGTGCACGTTCGAGCCCGTGCTGCGCTTCCTCATCCTGCTCGGACGACGGAGCCCGGCGGTAAAGAAGGTGGCGGACGCGATCCGGCTCGTGGTACGGCAGAGCGCCGCGCGCTACGGCAGCGCGGCGGGGCCGCTCGCGCTCATCGGCATCGCTTTCGGCGTGGATCCGATGACGGGGCGCGCCGCCGCGCACGCGGCGGGCCACGGCTTCGTCGCGGGCTGGGCGATCGCGATCGCCGGCGACATGATCTACTTCACCGTCATCATGATCTCAACCCTCTGGCTGGGGTCGATGATCGGCGATGGGACGGTCGTCACCTTCATCATCCTCGCGCTCATGTTCGCGGTGCCGGCCGCGATCCGCAAGCTCAAGGCTTCGCGGGCTTGACCACGAGGTCGCACTGGGCGCCGCCCAGCGCGACCTTGTGGGTCTGCGGGTAGGGGGGCTTCACCGGGAAGACGGCGCGTCCGCCCGGGAGGGACTCGTTTTCCACGATGAGCGCCGGCTTCGACGGGTCGTAGCCGAAGGTCACCGGGCTCGAGGAGGCGCCCCGCTCGACGGCGTGGGTCATCGTCTCCCAGGGCTCGATGCGCAGCGGCCCGCTGAGCCCGCCCACCATCCGGGCGTCCGGAGGGAGCTTCAGCTCGACGATCAGCCCGACGGGCGGCGGCTCGGGGCCCTTCTTCGCGGCGCTCCCGCAGCCGGAGAGCAGCGCGGCGAGCAGCAGGGCCCGGCTCACGTCAGAAGTCGACGTAAAGGCCCGGACAGCGGGTCTTGAGCCAGAGCGACAGCTCGGCGTCCGTCATCTTGAGCGCGCGGTCGCCGGAGGCGTAGGTGAAGAGCTCTTTGTTCTTCACCGTGCAGGTCTGGCCGTAGGCGCTGCGGAACGTCGCGTCGCCGTTCGGAAGGCCCGAGGGCAGCTCGCCCATGCGGAAGCCGACGTCGAGCATCAGCCCGTTGTAGCTCGGGAACTCGACGCCGCCGCGGCCGACGGAGGCGATCTGCGCGTCGTCGGTGTTGAAGGTGACGCGGTCGCCGTTGGCCATCGTCACCACGACGGAGGGGGCCGCCGGGTCGAGGTCGACGTCGGGCGCATTGGCGCGGGGGAAGAAGTAGAACTCGCGGGCGGAGGTGAAGCGGCGGGTGTCCTCGCCGTCGCCGTAGGAGTTGAAGACCATCAGCATCCCGTCGGAAAAAAACGCGTAGTCGCGATACACCATGCCGCCCGCCATGCCGTGGACGGAGACGAAGCACTTCCCGGCGCCGATCTCGTCGGCGTAGGCCTGGGTGCCGCCGGCGTGGGCGGGATCCTTCCGGACGCACTGCAGGTTCTGCGCGCCCTTGCCGGCGTCGCGCACGAGGGGCTTCCACTGCTGGGCGGAGGCGGAAGCGGCGAAAAGTACGGCGAGAAGGGCGGCGACCGGAAGTCGTTTCATGGCCGCGATTCTAACATTCCGGAATCAATTTGGGGACAGCCTGAGTTCAACTTCTTAGTGCAACACTTTGCTGGTCCTCCGCTAACATGGAGCGGAGATGGCAAGAAGCTACCAGCATCTGTCGCAGGAAGAACGAGACAGCCTTTTCGTGCTTAAGGCT
>JACRDR010000491.1 GCA_016212845.1 Elusimicrobiota bacterium | reverse complement strand
CGCCTCCTGTGCGAGGCTTTTCTCTCGCCCGAGGACGACGTGATCGCGTCGCAGTACGGCTTCATCCGGTTCAAGCAGCAGGCGACGATGATGGGCGCGCGCGTCATCGAGGTTCCGATGGCGGACTGGCGCCACGACCTGGAGACGATGGGCCGCGCCGTCTCGGCCCGGACGAAGATGGTCTACGTCGCCAGCCCGAACAACCCGACCGGCACCTACAACAGCGAAGACGAGATCGTCGGCCTGCTCAAGGCGCTGCCGCCGACCACGCTGCTCGTGCTCGACGAAGCGTATTACCAGTACGCCGAAGACCAGGACGACTACCACCACACCGTTCCCGACCTGGTCCGGCAGTATCCCAATCTCGTCGTCCTCCGGACTTTTTCCAAGGCGTACGGCTTGGCCGGCCTCCGCGTCGGCTTCGGCGTCGGCGACGCCGAGCTGATCGGCTGGCTCGACCGCATCCGGATGCCGTTCAACGTCGGCCTGCTCTCGCAGCGCGCGGCGCTCGAGGCCCTGAAGGACCAAGCGTGGCTGAAGAAGGGCGTGAAGCAGAACGCGAAGAGCCGCGAACAGATGGCCTCGAACCTGCGGGGCCTCGGCTTCGGCGTTACGGATTCGGCGGCCAACTTTCTTTTCGTGAAGTGTTCGTTCCCCGGCCGCTTGCTCTTCAAGAAGCTGCTCAAGTCCGGAGTCATCATTCGCCCGCTCGACGAGTACGGCCTCATGAATCACGTCCGGATCTCGATCGGCACGGAAGCCGAGAACCGGATGCTGATGGCCGGGCTCAAGACCGCGCTGAACGGGACCCTGACCCCATGAGTCTCGACGTGGAGACCAACGGCGCGATGCACGAGGGGAAGAAGTCCAAGCCGCGCGGTCCGAAGAACTGGATCATCGCGATGGACGGCCCGGCCGGAGTGGGGAAGTCCACCGTCGGCCAACTCGTCGCCAAGAAGCTGGGCTACCATTTCATCAATACGGGCGAGATGTACCGCGCGCTCACGTGGAAGGCGATTCAGGAGGGCGTCGAACTCACCGACGGCGACGCGCTCACCCGTCTCGCCGAGCGCGTGAAGTGGGAGTTTCGCCCCACCGAGGGCGGCACGACGCTCAAGACCTATATCGACGGCGAGGGCGTCACGATCCAGATTCGCGACGAGAAGGTCTCGCGGAATTCTTCTTTGGTCGCCGGCGTGCCCGGCGTGCGGAAATATCTTCGCCAGCTTCAGCGCGACCTCGGCGAGGCCGGCGCGATCGTCATGGAAGGCCGCGACATCACGACGAACGTGTTTCCCGACGCCGACTTCAAGATTTACCTCGACGCCGACATCACCGAGCGCGCCGAGCGCCGCTACCGCCAGCTCCGGCAGAGCGGCAAGGACGCGGCTCAGCACGAGATTCTCGAGGCGATGGCCGCGCGCGACCGGCAGGACCTCGAGCGGAAGATCAACCCGCTCCGGCAGGCCGAGGACGCCTTCGTCATCGATTCGACCCATTTGAGCCTTCACGAGGTGGCGGACAAGATCCTCGAGCACGTGCGCGAGCGAAAGCGGAGGCGGCAGCGCTCGCGCAAGTAGACCGGACGCCGGGCGGGGTGCCGGACCGGCCCACGTTCGTAAACCGGCTGTCGCACTTCCTCGTCGGGGTGGCCTGCAAGCCCTTCTGGGGACCGTCGTGCGAGGGACTGGAGAACGTCCCGCCGACGGGCCGGGTGATCGTGGCGTGCAATCACCGGCACTGGATGGACACTTTGGTCGTGCCGCTGATGGTGCAGCAGGTGCGGTACCCCCGATTTTTGGGGAAGGAAGAGTTGTTCCGCCATCCGGTGGCGGCCTGGCTGATGCGCGAGCTGGGGATCATACGGCTCGACCGCCGCAAGGGCGACGTCTCGGCGCTGAAGCAGGCGATCGAGGTGCTCGAGGCGGAGGGCTGTCTGGCGCTGTTCCCGGAAGGGACGCGCTCGAGGACCGGCGTTCCGGGCCGCGCGAAGCCGGGGATCGGGTTTTTGGCGCACCACACGGGCGCGAAGGTGGTGCCGGGGCGGCTGTGGAACACGGAAAAGTTTCCGGTCCCGGCGCCGATGCGCCTGAAGCTGGGCAAGCCGATGACGTATGAAGGAGACGGCAGCCGCGAGTCGTGCCAAGCGTTCGCGGACAAGGTGATGGAAGAAATTTTCGCACTCTAAGTTTTGCGTCCTTGAATTGTTGTCGTTGACGTCAGCGTATAAGGGAGAAATCATGAATAGCGATCTGGACCAGAAGGACGACCAAGAATCGGCGGAGGATACCTCCGGCGAGACGACGATGGAGCAGGCGCTCCGCGAGCAGGCCGAGGCCGAGAGCCGCGAGCCCTCGATGGAAGGGCTCCTCGCCGCCGCGGCCCAATTCCAGGAGAAGCTCAAGGCCCGCGAGGTCGTCTGGGTGAAGGTGGTGCAGATCACCGCCGACGGCGTTCTCGTCGACATCGGCGAGAAGCACGAGGCGCTCATCCCGGCTTCCGAGTTCCCGGCCGAGTCGAAGCCCGCCGCCGGCACCCGGGTGCCTGCCGTGCTCGTCAACCTCGGACGCGGCGACTCCCCCGCGGTCCTTTCGCACCAGAAGGCCCGGGGCCAGCTCGGCTGGAACCAGGCGATGAAGGCGCATCAGGAGAAGGCCCGCGTGCGCGGCACCGTGACCAAGGCGATCAAGGGCGGCTTCACCGTCGACGTCGCCGGCGTCCAGGCGTTTTTGCCCGCGTCCCTCGCGGACCTGCGGCCCGTCCGCAAGCCCGAGACGCTCGTCGGCTCCGGCGTGCGCTGCTACATCATCGAGGTCGACCAGTCCAAGCGGCAGCTCGTCTTGTCCCGCAAGGCCGTCCTCGAGGAAGAGGTGAAGAAGCGCAAGAACAAGATGCTCGAGAGCCTCAAGGTGGGCGAGGTCATGATCGCCCGGATCGGGCCCTCGAATCCGACCGGCGTCTCCGTCAACCTCGGCGGCGTCGACGCGTTCATCGCCAACTCCGACGTCTCGTGGAAGGAGCCGGAGAAGGCCAAGGCCGCGCTCAAGTACGGCGACAAGGCGCGCGTGAAGGTGCTCCGCGTCGACCTCGAGAACGGCAAGAT
>JACRDR010000490.1 GCA_016212845.1 Elusimicrobiota bacterium | reverse complement strand
TCGACGCCCTGCCTGGCCTGGGCGACCGGCATCTCCGTGCTTTTTTGGAGAATCTCCGGCAGGAGGCTCGAATGCGTCGGGTCGAGGTGCTGGACGACGACGAACGCCGCTCCCGGCGCGGACGGCAGGGCCTTGAGCAGGCGCGCGAGCGCCTCGAGCCCCCCTGCGGAGGCGCCGATGCCCACGATCGGGAACAGGTCGCGGCGGGGCTTCGCGCGGGCCTTGCTAGGCGTGCGCCCTCCCGGGGACGGGCAGCGCGACGTGGAACACGGAGCCGCCCGCGGGCGCGTTCTCGGCGTGCACCCGGCCGCGATTGGCGGCGACCATCCCACGGACGATCGCCAAGCCGAGCCCGCTGCCCTTGGCCTTGCGGGTAAGCTCGGAGCGGTGGAGGCGGTCGAATATCTTGTCCAGCTCGCCGGGCGGGATGCCCGGGCCGGTGTCGGCGACCGAGACGACCGCTGAGGATATCAATTAAACGGCCGGCGGAGTAGGGGAATCCCCTACCCTTGATGTAAGGTCTTTGCGACGCTCCCGTGACGGGATTTTCCCCGGCAGGACGGCGTGCGCGAGCCAGAAATCCTCGAAGGCCCGTGCGAGGGCCGCGATCTCCCGGAGCCCGGTCGGCTTGGTGAGGAAGCAGTTGGCTCCGAGGCGGTACGCCTCGGCGACGTCCTGCTCGGAGGCGGAGGTGGTCAGCACCAGCACGGGGAGCAGCGCGAGCTCCGGCGAGCGCCGGATCTCCCGGAGCACCTCCGCGCCGCTGAGCGCCGGGAGCCTCCAGTCGAGACGGACGAGCGCGGGCCGCGCCGCGTCCGCGTAGCGGCCTTCGCCGCGCAGGTACTCGAGCGCCGCGCGGCCGTCGCCGACGACCTTGAGCGAGACGAGCCCACGCCCGGCCGCGACCGCCTCCGACAGGAGCGCCACGTCGTCGGGATCGTCCTCGACCAAGAGCACGTCGCGACGCCGGCGATCCTCGCTCACGCGTCCGCCTCGGGGGCCGCGGGCAGCGTGAAAGAGACGGTGGTCCCCTCCCCGGGCTCGGAGTCCATCCAAATCTGCCCGCCCAGGAGCTGGACGAGCTTTTGGCAGATCGCCAGGCCGATCCCCTCCCCGTCGCTTCGACGCGCGAGACGCGGACCCGCGTCCGGAGCGAAAAGGTCCCGGGCCGCGGCGGGCGCGACGCCCGGGCCGTTGTCGGCGACCGAGACGATCCACGCGGCTCCGGAGCGCAGCGCGCTGACGTTGATCCGCGGCGGCAGGGCGCCCCGGAACTTGAGGGCGTTGTCGAGGAGGTTGTAGAGCACGCGCTCGAGGAGCGCCGCGTCCGCCAGGACCCGGGGCATCGGCCCCTTGGATACGACCGCCCCGGTTTCCTCGATGAGATCCCGGAGGTCGCCCGACGCGCGGTCGAGGACCTCGCCGAGCTCCACGGGCGAGGAGGCGGCCCGGCCGCGCCCTTCCTGGGCGTACGCGACGAGGCCGCGCACCAGGCGCTGGGCGCGCGCCGCGGAGTCCGTCATCCGCGCGAGGACGGCCCGAGACTCGGCGTCGAGTTTCGCACCCGCGCGCCGGGCCAAAGTGTCCCCGAGGTTCACGATGCGCCGCAGCGGCGCGGCGAGCTCGTGAGAGGCGAGCGAGACGAGCTCCGACATCTCCCGCTGGGTCATCGCCAGGCGCCGCGACTCGCCGGCGGAGACGCGCTCGAGCTCCTTGTGCCCGGTGATCTCGACCCAGGTCCCCTGGATGAACAGCGGCCGGCCTTCCGCGTCGCGCACCGGCCGGGAGTCGTCTTTGATCCAGCGCTCGCGGCCCTCGCGGTCGAGCAGCCGGTACTCCTCGTGAAAGCCCTCGCGGTCGCGATGCGAGCGCGCGAGGGCGAGCATCACGCGCCGGCGGTCCTCCGGATGCAGGCGCTTGAGCCACAGGCCGCGGTCGGCCATCCATTCCTTCGGCGTGTAGCCGAGCAGCCTCTCCACCTGCGGCGACACGTAGGTGAACGCGCCCTGCACGTCGAGCGCGGCGACGTAGACCGTCATCAGAAGGCTCTCGAGGATCGCCCTAAAATGGGTCTCGGCCTTCTGTGTGCGCGGCAGGATCTCCGGCTGAGGCCTGGCCGAACTGCGGCGGCGGCGCCCTTGGACTCGCATGCAGCCCCATCCTAGGATTATCCCGCCCAGATGCGAGTCTCCGGGATGTAAACGAGAGATGGCGGCGGCGCTACTTGAGCGCGCGCGGCAGCTCGTCGATCTTCGCCGCGACGATGAAGTCGTTTTCGGTCAGGCCTCCGACCGCGTGGGTCGAGAGCGCGATCGAGAGCTTCCGGTACGCGGTGAGGTGGAGGTCCGGGTGATGGTCCTCGGCCTCAGCTACCTTCGCGATCTCGCCCATGAATCGCATCGCCTCGGCGAAATCCTTCATCACGAGGTCCTGGCGTATCTCGTTCTTCTCGAGTCTCCAGCCCTTCAGGCGGGCGAGCATGATCTTGGCCAAATGCGCCGGCATCGGATCGCCCCCCTGCTCGCACGGCACGCACTTCTTTTTGGCGAGTTCTTCCATGGAGAAAGGATAGCTCCGCTATTTGCGGACGGCGTGTACGATGGCCCGAGGGGCCTTCCAGAAGATCCCCTCGAGGATCAGGAACGGAAGCCCGACCGCGGCATAGACCGGCCAGCCGAGCGCGGTGCCGAGGGCGCGGCCGCACTTGATCGAGGGCTGCTGGTCCATCGGGATCTCGTCGGCCTTCTTCGCTTCCTTATACAAGGAGCCCGGCAGGCACACGATCGCGCCCACCATGAACCCGGCCTGGACCGCCGGCTGGGAGAACGCCTGGGCGGGGATCGTGACGAACTTGCTCTGCCCCTCGTAAGGGAAGGCGGCGGGGGCGGGCTCGGAATCCTCGGCGAACGCGCGCGCGGGCGCGAGCAGCAAGGAAGCGGCCAACGCGAGTCTTAGGAGCATCGAGGGAAAGCTACGGAGAGGGAGGGATTCGAACCCTCGATACCGGTTTTCACCAGTATAACGGTTTAGCAAACCGTCGGTTTCAGCCGCTCACCCACCTCTCCAAAAATCGGGCGCGACGAGCCATTGTAGCATAAGGAACTGACATCCCCTCCCGCACGGGGCCAAGACAAAATCGATGCGCCTCCTGCGGTTATTCCCCGCGCATCATTTCCAAGGTCCAGGCGGAGTCCATAGTTTCGGGGCGGAGCGATTGTTGACCATCGCGTCGATGATGGGGACGATAAACGTCCGGATCACGGCGCCGGCTTCCAGCATCTCAGTCGGAGCGTTGGCGATGCGCCCTTTCAACAGAAAGGCTCTCCATTGAGACTGCTTCTGCCTGAGGAAGTCGTCTGAAAAAGCGGCCGGGTCCGCCGTCAGTTCCGTCCGGCGTCGCGCAAACGTCGCCTCCAGCGCCTTCGCGAGCTCGTTCCCTTGAAAGGCGAACGTTTGCGCGAGCAGCCAAAGATCGAAGAAGTCTTTCATGCGCGTGTTGATCGCGCCGAGTTCGACCATCGCCTGGAACTTTTCGGCGACGACGGTCTCGCGCGGATAGCCTTTCAACCGCGGCGCCGGCATGTCGAGGAGCGAGGGGTATTCTATTTCGGAGGCCTTGGGAGTAATTGCGTCTCCGAACGCCACATCGATCTGCATCGTGGCTCGGGCGGCGTCGAGCCTCCCAATAAAGCGCACACGGATGCCTTCATAGTCGGCGTCCTCCTTGATTCGCTCCCCCTCCACCGAGGCCGGATCGAAGCGCATCCCGTCGTTCTCGACCGCTTCGCCGCAGACCGCTTTGACGATGTCGACCAAGTTCCCGACGCTGTTCGGCGTTTTCCCCTCGAGGTCGATGTCGCGCGTGGCGCGCGCGTCGGCGGCGTTCCAGACGGACAGCATGAGCGCGCCCTTGAGTATGAACTTGTCCCGATGAGTGGACTGGCTCAGCCGGTATAGAAACCGCTCCATCGCGTAATACTGCAGCACCTCATCGAATGGCCGGTTCCTCTTCCGGGCGAGGTCGAGGAGGCGGTGGCGGACCGAGGCCGCCACGTTCTTGAGCTTGCTCAAAGGAGGGCCTCCAGGTAGGGCCGCATCACCTTCTCGACGCGGCATGCCTTGGCGTATTTGAGGAAGGTCTCCGCCTTGGATCGCTTCTTTCGGCGGCAGAGTTTTAGCGCTTCGATGGCGACGTCGAGACCGATGCGGTTGCGGGCCTTAAAGCAGTCGGCGACGGTCTTCTCGGGACAATAGACTCGGACTCCAACGCCGTCAATCCGATGCGTCTCGATGCCGGCCTTGAAGGCCGGCTCATTGAACCAAGCGAAGCGGGTTGGCGGATGGTCAAGGCGCGGCGACCGCGCGCTGCGGAGCAGCGCTACGTACACCTCATGCGGACTCTGCGTGGTGATCTCGTGGAAGGCGAGGGCGGAGATCAGGCAGATGACCCCCTTGGGGACTTTCAGCGCCACGGTAACCAGGTCGGGGTTGCCCAGCGGCTTCAGGCTGCTCACGCGGTAGAGACCGCGGGTTAGCTTCTCGATAAGCCCGGAGTCCCTCATGGCATACAGGTCTCGCGGATGGATGCCGCGGCGCAGCGCCTCGGACGTCCGAAGCATTCCGCCATGGGCGTGAAAGACGGCCAGTTTGCTCGCGAGGCTGTGAGCGGTCATGGATAATAACGTAGGTGCTTGCTAATAAGTACCTACATTATTGTCCACAAAACCTCTTCTGTCAAGTGCCCTTCGCGGTGTTTGCGGGGGCCATTAGAAGGTGATAACGACCTTGCCGGTATTCTTACGGTCTTGGAGGAGGCGATGGGCGTCCGCGGCGCGCTCGGCGGGTACGGCGGCATCGACGTGCGGCTTGATGTTCCCCTCGCGCCAGAGCCTGCCGAGATCGAGCATCTCGGAAGCGATGAGCTCGGGCTCGCGGTCGAGTCTGCCTAAATGCAAGCCCACGATGCCGCGATTGGTAAGCATCATGTCGAGCGGGCTGTAGAATCCGCTCGTGAGGAACGTCCCGATTTTCCGGAAAAGGCTTCCCCTTCCGTTCGAGGTCATCGCGGAGGCGCCGTAGGCCACGAGGAGGCCGGTCTCGGAGAGGCACGCGTAGCTCTTCTTGAAGCTCGAGCCGCCGACGGGGTCGAGCGCGAGGTGCACGCCCTTTCCCCCGGTCAGCTCCATCACCCGCTTCTCGAAGTCCTCGGTGCGGTAGTCGATCATGTGGTGCGCGCCTTGGCTTCGCGCGAACTCGTGCTTCGACGCGCTGGACGTGCCGAGGATCGTCGCGTCGCGAAGCTTCGCGAGCTGGATCGCCGCGACGCCCACGCCCCCCGCCGCGCCGTGGACGAGGACGCGCGACTTGGGCCGGAGATTGCCGAGAACGTAGAGCGCGTGATACGCCGTCAGGTAGTTCACGGGGAGCGCGGCCGCCTCCTCGAAGGACTTCCCCTCAGGGATGGGGAGCGCCCGTTCGGCAGGGATGACGCAAAGCTCCGCGTATCCTCCGGCCTTCATGCCCGTCACGACGCGCATGCCCGGCTTGAGCCGGGTCACGCCGGGGCCGACCTTGTCGATTTCTCCGGCCGCCTCGTAGCCCGGGACGTACGGCGGCTTCGGGGCGCCGACGTAGAGGCCGAGCGTCATCAGGTGGTCGGCGAAGTTGACGCCGGCGGCGCGCACGCGAAGCCGGACTTGGCCGGGTCCCGGCTCGGGGTCCGGAGCTTCCCGCAGCTCCAGGCCGCCGGGGCCGGCGAGGCGCGCGATGTAGACGGCTTTCACGGCGCCTTCTCCAGGATCGCCGAGGCTTCGCCCGCGAGCGCGCGGATTCCGGCGCCGCTTCGCGAGCTGACCCAGCTGATGGTTTCGGGCGGGACGCCCAGCGCCAGCGCGACGTCCCGCTTTTGCGCCTCGAAGCGCGACGGCTTCACCTGGTCGGACTTCGTCGCGACGATCCGGTACGGGAGGTTCCGGTACTTGAGCCAGCGCACCATCGCCAAGTCGAGCGGGGTCGGGCCGACTTCTGCGTCGACGAGCGCGAACACCATGCGGATGCCCCGCCGGAGAGCGAGGTAGGCGTCGATCATCGGTCCCCAGCCGGCGACCTCCTCCTTGGGGCCGCGGGCGAACCCGTAGCCCGGCAGGTCGACCAGCCATCGCTCGGGGCCGACCAGGAACACGTTGATCGTCCTCGTCCGGCCGGGCGTGCGGGAGACGCGCGCGACCTCGCTTCCGCACAAAGCGTTCAGCAGGCTGCTCTTGCCCACGTTGGACCGCCCGACGAACGCGATCTCGGCCCGGCAGGGGCCGAGCTTTGCGGGGTCCGCCTCGCTTTTCAGGAATCGGACGTCGGAGAGTTTCGCCACCGGTCCATTCTAGCAGGTCAGGACGACGCGCGGTGGTGCGCCGAGCGCTCGAAGATCGCGGCGGCCGCGAGCAGCGGCGCGACGCCCGACACGAGCCGCCCGACTCCGGGAACCCGGAGCAGCCGCAGCGCGACGGCGACGCCGACGGCGCCCAGCGCCGCCTGGATGATCACGTCCTGCCGGGACGAGCCCCGGATCGCCTGGTCGATCCGCGTCTGCGCCCGCTTCACGTGTCCGGCGATCGCGCCGCCCGCTTCGGTAGTATCTTGTGCCATGGTAGTCCCCCCGCTCCATTGTAGGCCGCGGCGGAGGACGGCGTGTGGCGGTCTCGCGACGGAAGCGCTATGATCGCGGCGATGTCCCCTCTCAAGAAGTGGCTCCTGATCGCGCTCGGCGGGCTCGTGGTCGTGCCGCCGCTCGGCCTCGCGGCGTGGGCGTGGCTCGCGCTGCACGTGACGTACGCCAGCGGCGAGCGGGCGGGCTTCGTCCAGAAGATCTCGCGCAAGGGCTGGGTCTGCAAGACGTGGGAAGGCGAGCTCGCGATGGCGAGCCTCCCGGGCGCGATGCCGCAAATCTTCGCCTTCACCGTGCGCGACCACGGCGTGGCCCGCGAGATCGAGCAGGAGGCGGGCCGGAAGGTCGCCCTCTCCTACGAGCAGCACCGGGGCCTGCCGGGAAGCTGTTTCGGCGAGACCGAGTACTTCGTCACCGGCGTGCGGCGCGTGGTCGACGACCCGCCCGCCCCTTCGCCGAAGCGGTGAGCGCGGCTCGAATTCCCATGATCGCCGGGATGTCTTTCTCTCCTGCGAGGCGAGCCTTGCTCTCGATCGGGGTGCTGGCCGCGGCGGGGGGCTGCGCGCTCCGCCGCTCGGTGATCCTGGAAAGCGCGCGGCCGGCCCGCATCCTGGACGTCCGCGGCGGCGAAACGCTCTGCGCGCGAACGCCGTGCCGCATCACGGTGGAGCGGGCCTGGCCCTACGACTCTTCGCTGCATTACCTGCGGCTCAAGGCGGTCGCGGAGGACGGCGCGGTTTCGGAACTCGCGGTCGACACCCACCAGGTGCGTCCGGAGCAGGTCATCCGCTTCTCCTTCCCAAAGTAGCGGCGCTCAATACCGCTCGCGCAGGACCATCGACTGGCCGGCGCCGTCGGTCCGCGTCTTGAACGGGCCCAGGCTCGAAAGCTCGAAGCCCTTCCCTCCGCCGGACGCGGCGTACCGGAAGGCTTGGTTCGAGAACGGGTCCCAGAGCAGGTCGAGCGTCGCGTAGCGCGGCGCGAGGTCTTCGAGGCGCTCCGGGTAGCGGCCGCGGGCGGCGCGGTAGGCGTTGAGCGCGGAGAACGCCAGCGCGAGATTGGACCAGGCCTTCGCCTCGAAGCCTCGCGCGAAGAGCAGCGTCGGATTGGGCGCGCCCGAGAAGACTCCGGAGACGAGCCGGCGGAAGGGCGACGACTCGCGCTCGCGCTGAAGGACCGCGAGCGACGAGCGCAGCGCGCGCCAGCCCTGAGGACGCGCGAGGACGTCGGACTCGGCGGCGGAGACCGCCGAGAGGGCGGAGTCCAGGTGGAAGAGGCGGATGACGGCCTGCGCGAGCGCCGCTCCCATGGGGTCGAGGCCGAGCTCGAGCAGGAGCTGGCGCCGCGTCGACTCGGGCGCGCGGTAGAGGTCGAGCCCGTGCGCGACGTCGGCGTCGAAGCCGTCGCGGACGTAGGGCCGGGCGGAAAAGGCCGCGAGCTCTCCCGCCAGGTCCCCGGGCATGACCGCGCCGGGCCGGTTGAGCATCACCGTCAGGCAGGCCCGCGCCGCGCGTCCTCCGACGCCGACGGCGATCGCCTTCGACAGGAGCTCCCCTCCCTTCCCGTGGAGCGTCGCGAGCCTGAGAGCGTCGAAGGCGGCGCGCCAGCCCCCGGGTGCGTCTCCCTCGTAGGAGAGGAGGCCCGCCCGGTCGACGAGGAGGTGCGCGGCCTGGCTGATCCCGCCGAATTCCCCGAAGCTGCTCTCGAGCGGCGCCT
>JACRDR010000489.1 GCA_016212845.1 Elusimicrobiota bacterium | reverse complement strand
GACGAGCCTGCCCAGGGGCGTAAGCTTCACCGACCGGCGCAGCCTCGTGCCGGACGCCCTGCTCGGAGTGAAGCTTCACCCGTCGCAGCTCTACGAAAGCTTGGGCAACCTCCTCGTCGCCGGCGCGGTCTGGGGCGTGCTGCAGCGGCGTCTCGAGGGCAAGGCCCGGCCCGGCTGCGCCTTCATGACCTACGTCCTGCTCTACTCGGTGCTCCGCTTTCTCGTGGAGTTCACGCGGGCCGACGATCGCGGCGGGTTCCTGCTCGGGCTCTCGCCCGCGCAGTGGACCGCGATCGCGCTCGCGGCGGGCGTCCTGGTCTGGAACGCCGTTCGACCCAAGGAGAGCTCTGCGTGAAGAAGCGCCAAATCGACGTCGACATGCCCGGAGAGCGGCTCGACCGCTTTCTGGCCCGGCGGCTGCCGGAGTTCACGCGCGGCTTCTGCAAGGATTTGATCGAGCGCGGGCGCGTGACCGTGGGCGGCGCGGTGAAGCGCCCCGACAACAAGGTTAAGGACGGCGACCACAAAGTCCAGGACCACGAGCGCGACGCTTGGCCCGGCCTCGACTTCGACTCGTGGGTGATCCACGAGGACTCGTCCTTGATCGTGCTGAACAAGCCGAGCGGCCTGCTCATGCATCCGCTCGGCGAGACGTGGCTGAAGGAGCCCGAGGCCGCTTCCCGCGAGCCCGATCCGAACCTCGCGGGTCTCCTGCTTCGCGTCCGCCCGGAGATCGCGAAAGCGGGCACGCCCCGCTGCGGTCTCGTGCACCGTCTCGACCGGCCGACGAGCGGCGTCCTGCTCGTCGCCAAAACGCCGGCGGCTCACGCCAAGCTCGTCGAAGGCTTCGCCGAGCGCGAAATCGCCAAGACCTACCGCGCGATCGTCTTGGGCGCGCCCGAGCAGAAGAGGATCGACGTCAACGCGCCCGTCGGCCGCCAGCCGGGCCGGCGCCGCATGGAGGTCCTGCCCTGGGGCCGCCCCTCGCAGACCGAGTTCAAGATCGTCGAGACCGCCACGGGCGCTTCTCTCGTCGAGGCGCGGCCGAAGACCGGCCGCACCCATCAGATCCGCGTCCACCTGGCCGAGGTCGGGCTTCCGGTGCTCGGGGACCCTGAGTCGATACGCGGCCCGGAGCGAGCGAAGCTTTCGGAGTACCGTCTGCCCGATCCGCCGCGGCTGATGCTCCACGCCTACCAGCTTCGGTTCGTCCATCCGAAGACCAAGAAGCCGGCGCAGTTCACCGCGCCGCTTCCGAAGGACTTCAAGGCGTACTGGATGCTTCTCCGGAACCTTTAGTCGCTGAGCAGCGACGGCGCGCGGAAGCGGTTCCTCGCTTGCAGCGCTCCGTCGAGGAGCGGGTCCCTCTCGGCGTCGGCATGCAGGGTCCAGCGCGAGCGGCTCCCCGGCGCCGAGCCTCCGGCGATATCCAGCAGGAACTCCGCGGACACGTTCGCCGGGTTCACGAGCCGCAGCAGAACGCGCAGCGCGTCGCCGTAGGCCCGGCGTCCCCGCCCCCCCGCGCGCCGGCGCGCTAGCCCGCCGGCTCGCGCCTCCGCGGTGGGTGCTCTCCGAGCTTCGAACAGGCCGGCGGAGAGGCCTTCGACGAGGCGATCCGCCCGCCAAAGCGTCCACAGGAGCTTCCGGAGCGGCTCGCCCGTGGCGCGGGAGATCGCGCGCGCCGCGGCGAAGGCCTCCGACCGGTCGACCTCGACTTTGGCTCCTCGAGTCCGCGCGTGCTCGAGCAGCCACTCGCCCATGGTCCGCGCCGGGCCTTCCAGGGCGCCTACGTAGGCGAGCAGGAGCGCCCGCGTCGTGCCGCGCAGCACTTGGCGCACCGCCTCCTCGTCCATGACGACGGTCAGCGCGGCCACGCCGCGCCGGTGCTCCGACTCGCGCCAAAAGGCGCCGGGAACATTTCGCGGGCTCGGCGGCGCGATGCGGTCGACCGGAAGCGCGGTTTTGCCGCTTCCCGATAGCAGTCCGTTCGCTCGCTCGACCGCGGCGCGCGCGTCGTGGCCGTCCTGGCGGATGAAGCCTTCCTGCTGCACGTAGACGATCGCAGGGCCGAGCGCCGTCCCGTCTTCGTTCCGGCGCACGACCACGTCCGCGTTCTTTTGCGCGTCGCGAGCGTAGAGATCGCCCAGCACGGGCAGGCTCAAGAACGCTCTGCGCGAGCGCTTCTCCGACCGGAAGACCGAGTATTCGCCGCCGTCGACGAACACGCGGTCCGCTTCGGACGTGGAATCGGAGTCGAAGCGCGCGAGGAAGGGGACTTGGAACTTGAACGGCGCGTGCCGGCTGCGCCAGCGGTCTTCGCCTTCGAAGGATGGCTCGGCTTCGAGGGCCTCCCAAGGGTCGTCGTGAACGGGCGTAACGGCGCGCTTGAGCAGCGCGAGCACGCTCAGGTCTCCTTTGATCGCCCGCGCCAGCTTCTCCATTTCCCCGGAGTCGCGGGGATCGAGCACGTATTCGAGCGCCTGCCTCGTTCCTGCGCTCCGGCCGCGCTCGACGTTCAACTGGACGGCGAGGTACTCGTTGAGCGAGCGCGCGAGTCCTCGCGAGAGAGAGCCGACGGCGCCGAGGAACGCGGTCTCTCCGCCCGGCAGGCCCAGCAGCAGCACGGGGATATTCGCGTTGATGCGTCCGCGCGCGTCGTAGACGTTCGCGCTCTCGAGCCGGAGGCGGAATCTGAGAGTCGCCTCATCCAGCCGGCGGAGCGTGACGGTGACGCCTGCCTCCCGGTGCGCGCCGAGGCCGATGACCAGCGGGAAGGAAATCTCGTCGCCGAGCCCTCCGCCCACGCCGACGCGGAACTCGACGGGGAGCTGCCATATCTCGCCCACCGCCATGCCGGCGATCCGCTCCGCGGTCGCGGGGAGGGCGGTCTTGATCGTGCGGAAGTCCGCGAGCTTGGAGAGTTCCGCGCACGCCTTCGGAGACTCGAGGCGGCGAACGACGATCGACCGCCCCTGAATTCGAGCTCCGAGTTCGAGGTCGAAGTTCGCGTGCAGCGTGCCCCGGTCGAAGGAGCCTCTCGGGAGCCAGCCGAACGGCAGCGAGAGCCCCACTTCATCGATAATCGCGAGCTCTCCCGTCGGAAGCTGGCGGAGATAGCGGTCGAACCCAGCTCCCGGGTCGATGAAGTCGCCGACTCGGCGGCCGACGGAGAGCGGGATCTTGGCCTGGCGGCAGAGTCCGTCGAAGGTGCGGTCCTGCAGGCGCTCCCAAAACGTCAGCTTGTCGGGAGCCGAGACGTCCGAGTCCGAGGCCGCGCCGCCGGGGTCGGCGGGCAGCCAGTCCGACGCGTTGGCGCACGAGAGGAACAGTCCTAGGAGCAGACCGCGCACCGACGCAGGATGCCTTGATTCGGGCGGACCGAACAGGCGCCTAAGTCCCGAACGGGCTTAGGGCGATCGGACCGCGCTCGGAAAACCAATCGGCACTACGGCCGTTCGCAGACGTACTGCTTGATGTAGGCGCCGGGTCCGTCGATGATCGAGGCGTAGGTCAGGAACAGGTGCCACGACCGTTCGATCTCGGGCGTGATGAGATGGCGCGTCTGAGGCAGGTTGTCGACGAATCGCTGGTACCAGTGGCGGAGCGTCTTGTTGTAGTGGCCGTAGCGGAAGTAGACCTGCCGGATGCGGAAGCCGGTCTCCTCCATGATGCGGATGTGCTTGGAGGCCGGGAACTGGTAGTGGTCGGGAAAGACGTACTTTTGGCTGAACGTGCCCGAGATCGTGTTGTAGTTCGTGATGCCCGAGAGGCTCGCGGGCGGCGAGATCATGTGGAACCACACGCGTCCGCCCTTTCGCAGGAGGCCGTACACGTGGCGGTAGTAGCGGCTGACCTCGGACTTGTCCAAATGCGAGATCATGCCGCACGTATAGATCTTGTCGAACTGGCCCTCGGCCGGCAGCTCGAAGTAGTGCTTCAGCTGCAGGTTCCGGGAGAAGCCGGTGTCGACCTGGTTCTTCGAGAGCGTAATGCCGGTGGCCTTCTTGCAGCCGAACTGGGTCTCGGCGAGATGCACCATGTAGCCGTAGCCGCAGCCGATGTCCAGGAACCGGTCGTCGGGCTGGAGCTCGAGGTGCTCGGCCGCGATCATGTGCTTGTCGTGCTGCGCGTCGTCGAGGGTCTGGTCCCAAGGCTGCGAGACGTTCGCCGCGTCCTTCCAGATGGCGCAGGAGTAGGCCTTCGTCTTCTGGTCGAGGTAGGAGAGGATGAACTCGTTGGAGAGATCGTAGTGGGAGCTGACGGCGATCAGCTTCCGGCGCACGGGCGAGGGGAACATCGAGAGCCAGGCGTAGCGCAGGCGCTGCCACGCTCCCACGCGCCAGAGGCCGTCCTCGCGGACGTGGGCGCGGGCGCCGACGAACGCGTACATGTCGCCGTTGATGTCGGCGTCGCCGACCACGTAGTGGTCCAGGAACGTCGCGATGTCGGAGCGGGCGATCGCCGCGAGCGACTCGCGCGTCTTGCAGGCCATCTCGGCGCGGTCCGGGCCGTGTCCGACGGCGCGGCTTTGGCCCCCGTACGAGATGCGGATGACGTAGGGCATCTCGGGGAACAGCCAGTTCATCTTGTCGGCGGCTTGGTCGAGAAGTCGGGTCGACATCAGGTCCTCTTCGGCTTGGCTTTCTTCAGCGTCTTCAGCTCCTGGGAGAACGGCGTGGTCCAGGGGCCGATCAGCCGCGTGTGATACTCGGGGACGGCGGCCTTGATGCGCTTGGCCAGGTCTTCCCAGCTTTCGCGCCGCGCCAGGCCTTCGAGGAGCGCCCAGATCATCGGGTTGTTGACCGAGGACCGGCCGGAGCCCACGTTGCCCACGAGAGAGCAATGCGGGCATAGGGCCGCCAAACGAGTCAAATCCCACGCGCCGCGGCAGGAGCCATCGTACCACAGCTTGGGCCCGGGTTTCGCGCCGGAGAACGCGGGCGTGCGCGGGAACTGCGCGTGCGCGCGGACGAAGACTCCCTGGAGCTCCGGGTCCCTGACGTCGCGGGCGAGCGCGGCCTGGAAGCGGCGAAGCGCCGGGCCGAACATCATTCCGGTCTCTAGCGACGTGTAGGCGTAGCCGAGCAGGACGACTTTGGGGCCGCCGGGCACCTGGCGCGCCAGGATCACGGCGTCGTCGTCGGCGGCCTCGCGCTTGTAGCCCTTGGCGCGGAAGAAGCGCTCCCAGTCCTGCAGGTCCTTTTCGTCGGCGAAGTGCTGGGTGAAGCGCCACTCCTCCTTCGGCCAGCTCTCGTACGGCGGAGGCACGCGGGCGGCCGGCGTCTTCTCCGGCTCGTCGCGCGGCGGGCCGATCACGAACTCGGCCGCGTCCTTCGCCTCGGAGGGCAGCCGCTTCCAGTTGAGGTGGAGAAACAGCGTGATCTTGTCTCGCACGGGGCCGGAGGCCATCGCGAGCTGGGTGAGGCAGCCCTCGGCGAACTCGACCGTCGCCTCCTTGCCGCGAGGATCGGAGGCGAGGCTGTCGAAGATGTTCTGGATCTGGTCGGCGGAGACGTCCACCGCATCGGCGCGCTTCTCGGGGAAGAGCATCGGCACGATCGCGCGCGCCTCCTGCGGGTGGTCCCGGAGGTAGGGCACGAGGACCTCGTAGGCGTTGAGGCGCAGGAGGAACGCGGGCGCGAAGCGGTACTCGGGATCGTTGCCGCGGATCCACTCGG
>JACRDR010000488.1 GCA_016212845.1 Elusimicrobiota bacterium | reverse complement strand
GATCTACACCACGAAGGTGAAGATCGTCGGCGAGACGCTCCAGAAGTGGGCGCTCGAGCTGACGCAGGGCCCGGCGCGCAAGTGGGGCTTCGGCCTGATCTTCTCCGGCGCCAAAATCGCCGGCGGCGCGTGGTTCTTCCTAGGCGCCGCGGTCCTCTCGACGCCGCTGGGCGTCGCCGCCCTCGCGACGGGCGCGCTCACCGCGGTCGCGGGCCTCATCGCTCTCCTGCACTGGGACACGCTGGTCACGATCTACCGGAACAAGGCGGTGCTCGCGCGCTGGACGATGGCCACCGCGGAGAACTTCGTCGAGGACGCGCTCTTCGCCGTCGTGCTGCCGACCTTCGCGCTCGAGGTGCTGAAAGTCGCGGGCTTCGGCAACGGCCTGATCCTCTCGGGCATCACGCTCGGCGGCCTCGTGGCGTCCAAGCTGCTCGTCAGCCAGGCCAAGGAGCACCAGGCCCAGATGGGCACCTACCGCTTCCTCGCGGTGCTGACCGTCGGCGCCTCGCTCGCCTTCATCCCGTCGATGGGCCTCTGGCTCCACCCGAGCCTCGCGTTGGCCCTGCCGCTCGTTTTCCTCATGAAGTACCTCTACCAGCCCATCCGTTCGCGGATGCGCGCGCTGCTGCAGGTCTCGATCAAGAACGATCCCGAGGCCGACAAGCGCTCGGAAGACATCTACGGCTTGATGTCGCTCGTCGAGGTGATCGCGGCGGGCGCGGGCGGACTGGCCTTCTCCTGGCTCTTCCACCACTCCGCCCCCGGCAGCGTCCTCTTCGACATCCTCGGCGCCGACGCCGCGATGAAGTCGGTCACGATCGTTCTGGCCGCGATGTCCGCCGTCTACCTGCTCGGCCTGCATTGGGTGAAGGGCCAGCTCCTCAAGCCCGGCCAGAAGACTTTCGCCGCCGACCCGAAGCTGGCCGAGGCGATGGCGACAGAGTCCAAGTACGACTTGAACGCCAATCTCGCGGCGATGGGCCTCGGCCCGGCGGCCGAGCGGGTCGAGGAAGCGGCGATCTCGGAAGATCGGCCGACGGTCGTGATCCTCTCGCCGCCCTCCAAGCACAAGCTCTCTATGGCGGTGGAAGGCGGCCGCCAGTCCGCCGGCGACGTGCACATCGTCAGCGACCCGTCCTTCCTGATCCAGGAGACGCACGCGGACGGCCGCACCACTCTCCTCCTCAAGAAGGGCGTGACGTTCACCGAAGACGGCAAGGCGGAGATCGTCGAGTACAAGGTTCCCCGGAAAGTCCGCTACTTCGCGAACTACTACACGCTCGGCGCCAACGACCGCGCGGACGGCGTGCCGTACGAGCACAACCTCGACGTGCCGCAGTCGAGCTCGCTCCAGCTCGAGGCGGTCACCAACGACAAGCTCGTGACCCGGCTCCTGATGGCCGCCCGCGGCGTCGCGGTGCCCGTCACCCTCGCCCTCCTGATGCCGCAGCATGCCCTCGCCGGTAAGGTGGATCAGTCCGGCCCCGGGATGCAGATGGCGAAGATCGAGGGCGCCGACTCCGTCCGCGAGTCCGTCCTCGCCTACCTCGACAACTTCAAGGGCAGCGAGATCGTCGTGAAGCCCTCGGGGCCCCAGTTTCACTCCGGCCGCGGCGTGAAGTTCTTCACTAAGGACCAGCGCGAGGAGATCGTGAAGCATGCGCTCGACCTCGCGGGCGACTCGATGATGACCCAAGACGGCGCGGTCCTCGTCGACGAGCGCGTGCCCTCCGTTCCGATCGATCGCGACCGGAAGATGGAAACGACGCTCCGCGTCCTCGTCGCCCGCGCTCCGTGGGGCGGCGCCGAAACGACCGGCGTCTTCGCCCGCGTCGGCCCGTGGGGCAAGCCCACGACCGCGGAAGCGGCCGATCCGCGCGACAACGCCACCGTCGACTCCTGGCCGGGCCTCCTGAAGGAATGGGTCGCCGCCGGCCGCATGACCGAGGCGGAGGCGAAGGCTCTCGACGCGAAGGTGCAGGCGATGGGCCCCGCCGCCTTCGACGCGATCGACCGCGGCGAGCGCGAGCGCGTCCGCAATCCGGGCGAGCCGTACCAGGCCCAGACCGATCTGATCGGGCTCGACGTCATGATCGCCCGCCGCGCCGACGGGACGCTCGAGCCCGTCGTCATTGAGATCAACGACCACGACTCCGGCGGCCAGTTCAACCTCGAGTACGGGCTGAAAGAAGGCAACGGCCACTCCGCGCTGCTCGTCGGCACCTGGCTCGCCCGGGCCCGCCGCGACGCCTTGAAGGGCAAGCGCATCGTGCTCGTCGGCGCCGGCTACCCCGGCAACTCGGGCTATCAGGGCAAGCGGCTCTTCTTCGAGCGCGCGAAAGAGCTCGGCGTAAAAATCGTCCTCGTCGACAAGCCCGGCTCCTGGGCCGCGGAGTACGCCGACGAGTACATCCCGGTCGACACCGAGAAGCCGAAGGAGGCGCTCGCCGCCGCCAAGAAGAAGCTGCAGCGCTCCGCCCGCAAGAACGGCAAATTAGACGGCATCACGACGTTCTGGGAAGACGACGTGATGCTCACCTCGAAGCTCGCCTCCTCGCTAGGCCTCAAGTACCACTCCGAAGAGACCGCCGAAGCCGCCCGAAACAAGTACGCGCTCCGCCTGATGATGCAGCAAGCCGGCGTCCTCAGCCCTCGTTTCGTCGTCGTGAAGTCCCGCGAGCAGCTCAACGCCGCGCTCCATACGCCGCAAGGCGCGGAGCCCTTCCCCTTCCCCGCCGTGCTCAAGCCCGCCCGCGGCGCCGCCGCCCAGGGCGTGTTCAAGGTCACGACGCCCGGCGAGGCGTTCGCCGCCTACGACAAGGTGATGGCCGACATCGACCCGGCCAACGACGCGATCTTCAAGCAGGGCCGCGAGATCCTGCTCGACGAGTACCTCGACGGCCGCGAGGGCGACTCCGACGTCGTCTGGCAGAACGGCAAGATGGCCTACTTCTCCCTCACCGACAATTGGCCGACGCGCGAGCCGTACTTCCTCGCGACCGGCTCCTCGATGCCCAGCCGCCTCCTGAACGCCAAGGAGCAGGCGGAAGTCCGCAAGCTCGTCGAAGACACCTTGAAGGCGATCGACGCCTCCGACGGCGTCTTCCACGTCGAGTTCAAATACACGTCGATGGGCGCTCGGATCATCGAAGTGAACGCCCGCCCCGGCGGCGTCTACGTCGTGCCGTGGAACGAGATCGTCAACGGCGTGGACCTGGCCGAGATGCTTTTTGCGACCGCCGCCGGCGTCCCGGCGGTCCCGTACGTGCCGGCGTAGCCCCGCACGCATCTCGTAGGCGAGTTCCTCATCCACGGGCAGTCGGGCCGCCTCGAGCGCTTCCAGATGGAGGAGGGCGACACGAAAGGCTTCCACTCCCTCCTGACCCTGAAGCTGGTGGGCTCCGACGTCGCGGTCCCGCCGGCCGGCTACGACCGCGTCGGCATGCTGGTCGCGCACGGCCACTCGTCCGCGGAAGCCGTCTCGAATCTCGACGCGCAGCGGTCCCGCCTCACGCTCGAAATCTCGCAAAAGCCGAAATAACTTAAGCCTGGGGTCTGACCCCAGGCTTAAGTTATTGGAACGAACGGCCTTCCCAGCGGTCCAGGATGATCGACGTGAGCATATCGCTCAGGACGTTGACGATCGAGCGGCCGCGGGCGATGATCCAGTCCACGGTGAGCAGCAGCGGCAGGAGGTCCAACGGGAGGCCGACGGTGGCCAGCACCAGCGAAAGGGAGACGAAGCCCGCTTCGGGGACTCCGGCGATCCCGGCGGCGGCGACCATGCAGGAGAGCGCGGCCAGGAACTGCCGGCCCAGCGAGAGGTCGATGCCGTGCGCCTGGGCGACGAACAGCACCGCCATCGCCTCGTAGAGGATGATCCCGTCGTTGTTGAGGTTCGTCCCCACGCACGCGCCCAGCGTGGCCGACTCGCGCGACACCCCGAGCCGCTCCAGCGTCTGCAGCGTGACCGGGAGCGTCGCGAGGCTGCTGTTGGCGCCCGCCGCGTAGACGACGGGCTGCCTCGCCTCGGACCAAAAGCGCCGCAGGGGCATGCCCACGTAGAACTTGAGCCACAGCTGGTAGGTGACGAGCGACTGGAGCGCCAGGCCGAGGAGGCCGGCGGCGACGTAGGCGCCGAGCCCCTTCAGCGGAGCGAGCCCGAACTCGCCCGAGGATTTCGCGACGACGCCGAAGACCGCCAGCGGGACGAGGCGGATGATCCACCGAAGCATGGCTTCCAGCACCGACAAGCCCGCGGCGGCGGCCGACTCCAAGGACTCGAAGGAGCGCTCCCCCTTGGACTTCTGCTCGGCGCGCACCCGCCGGAAGGCGAAGCCGGTCAGCAGGCCCAAGAACACGAGCATGATGATGTTGTTCTCGACGAACGGCTGGAAGAAGCTCGTCGGCACGAAGCCGGCCGCCGTCTTCGCGAACTCGATCGGCTTGGCCTCGGGCGGCTTCGCGTCGATGGCGGAGGCGAAGGCCGTCGCGGGAAGGTGGCGTCCCGGCTTCAGGCCGTTGGAGACGGCCAGGCCGATCGCGAGCGCGATCGACGCGTTGAAAACCGCGATCGCCGCCATGCGCGCCGCGGAGCGCAGGCCCACCTCGGTGCGGATCACCGCGTTCACGATCGCCAGGAACAGGAGCGGCGCCGCCGCGGCCTTGATGAGCTGAATGACGACCCGGCCCAGTTCCCCCAGTCCCGCGGCCGCGGGACCGAAGTAGAGCCCGACGCCGAGGCCGCAGGCCATCGCGGCGACGATCTGCAGGGAAAGCGGCAAGCTAATGGGCCGCGGGTCCGGCGGGGCCTTCTTTGAGGAGCTTGAAGGTCTTCACGAGGTTGATGAACTGCGGCTTGTACTTCTCGTAGCCTTCTCTCGTGGCGGGATAGGTGATCACGTAGAAGCCGCCGGAAACCGGGATGAGCACGTAAGCGTGGCGCTGGCGGATGACCGCGCCGCCTTGGCCGTCCTGCACGACGCCGAGATTGACGCCCTTCGGCGCGGGCAGCGTTCGATACACGATGTAATTGACGGCCTCGACGCCCGAGACGCGGATGCGCTTCGTGTCGGGCGTGGACTTGCCCTGGGACAACTGGTACTGCTGGTCGAAATCGGACTCGGCCTTGGTGTACGCCTCGGGGCCGTAAACGTCGGCGAGCATCTGCCGCGTGAAGTCGTCGGCGTTCGCGTAGGTCTCGGGAGAAGCGCCCAGGAGCGCGTGCGGCGCGTAGTTCGCGTACCAGCGGACCGAGAAGCTCGGGGTGCCGCGATAGAACTCGGGCTCGAGCGGTCCCGTGAAGGTGGCGCTCGTGAAGTCCGAACCGGAGGAATCGAGGTAGACCGCCCACCCCCAAGGCACGTCGCAAACGAAGTCCTTGTAGGGTGAGACGAACCGGACGTAGTTAGGCGGCTGGCAGCCGGCGGAAACGAGCCCCGCCAGGAGGACGCCGATCAAGACTCGGACGCGTATCATGGTGCCCGGCGTAGGCGGATTATAACAGGAGTCTATAGCTTTCTCAACAACGACCGGGCGTCGTCGTTGGACGGGTCGAGCCGCAAGGCGCGCAGCGCCAGGGACCGGGCCCGGCGAACGTCCCCGCGCTCGGCCCAGCCCGACGCCAGCCGAAGGTCGACCGCCCCGGCGACCAGCCTCTGGCCCGAACGCTCGGCGGCGCGACGGGCGCGCTCGTAAAGACGGACGGCCTCCGGCCAGCGGTTGCCCAACTCGACGACTCGCGCCTCGAGCGCCCGGTGCTCCGGCTTCCAAAGCCCTCGCTCGCGCGCGGCACGGAGCATCGTTTCGGCGCCCTCGCGGTCGCCCAGGCGCTGGGCGGCGTACGCGCGCATCAAAGCCGCCAGCGCCGAGCCCGGGGCGGCGTCGTACGCGCGGGCGAGCTCCTCGCCCAGCTCGCGGCGGCCGGCCTCGGAGAACGCGGCCTCATCTACCGGATCGAACCAGCGGTTCGGACGCAGCGACCGGTAGGCGCCTCGCTTGAGCACGCGGTCGTTGGGGCCGCCCTTGCGGAGATAGACCAGCGACGCGTCGTCGAAGTAGGCGAGCGCCCAATTGCGGTCGGCGTCGAGCGCGCGAGCCGGGTAGCCGGCGCCGTCGTTCTCGACCACGGCGTAATCGAAGCGGTAGGTCGAGTCGAGCGAGGGCCAGCGCTCACTCCACACGCGGGAGTCTTCGAGCACGCCGGCGTCGTAGACGCCCGGCCGCGGATCGACGAAGACCGCGCGCTCGGGCGCGGCGCGCCAAACCAGGTACGCGCCGCTGCCGAGATCGTCGAACATCCGGCCGGAGACCTGCTGCGCCTCGAGGAATCGGAGCGCGCCTTCGGGATTCTGCGCGGACGAGAACCCGCGCGCCCCGCCCCGCGGCAGGCTGATCAGCCCGAGATAAGAAAGGAGCATCAGGCCGAGGAGCGCGGAAAGGCCGGCGAAGCGGCCGCGGCTGGGCTCGACGGGCTCGAGGAAGTGCGCGAGGCCCGCGGTGACCAGCGGCGCGGCCGCCAGGCAGTAGAGCGGCGCGGCCGCGGGCCGCACGACGGAGAGCGCGGCGAGGAGCATCGCGGAGACGACCAGGACGAAGTCCTCCTGCAGGCAGACCCAGGCCGAGGCGACGCCGGCGGCCAAGAACGCGCCGTGAAGGTTGAAGAGATGCGGTCCCGCGGTCCACTCGGGCGTCGCCTGCGCGGCGCCCCAGGCCCCGGAGGAGTGCGGGTTCGACAACTGCGCGAGCAGGACGGCCGCGGTCATGGCGGCCCACCCGAGCTTCTGCTGGCGCGGCGCGTTCATGCCGCGGCGGAAGCCGGCGGTGCCGACGAGCGCAGCCGCGACCCACTCGCCCGCGGGATGCAGGTTGGCCCATAGGACCGAGAGCGCGGCGACTTTGGCGAGCAGCGGCACGGAGAACTCCGATTTGCGCGCGAGCCACCGGAGCAAGATCGCGACCATGAGGAAGTCGACCGCGCCGGGAAGCTCGACGAAGCCCGGCCACGCGCCGCAGGCGGCGACGCCGAGCGTGCCCGCGGCCAG
>JACRDR010000480.1 GCA_016212845.1 Elusimicrobiota bacterium | reverse complement strand
GTTGAGCAGGGACGCCGCCAGCGCCGTGCCGACGACGGACCACGGAAGGCCGAAGAGGCAGTAGAAGCCCGTAATCGCGAGTCCGTACGCGAAGCCGGCGTGGAAGTTCGTCCACAGCGCGAAGGCGGCCGCGGTCGCGAGCAGGGAGGGCGCCTTGCCCGAGAGGCGCCAGGACTCGAGCCGTCGGAACAGCTCGATGAAAAATAGCGCGGAAAAGAGCTCGGGCCTGAGATCGGCGCGCGGCAGCATCGCCGCGCCCCAAATCGCCAGCCCCGCGACGGCCAGGTCCGCCGGGACGTCGTAGAGCTTGAGCCACGCGAGCAGCCTCCACGCGCAGAGCAGCACGAGCGCCGCCTTCAGCGCGAAGAGCCCCGCCATGCCGCCCGCCGCGTTCGCGAGGCCGAAGGCCGCCTGCGACAGCCATTCGAAGTCGACCCAGCGAGATCCCGCCATCGTCCAGGAAAGCCACTCCTCGTTGGGAACCCGCGCGAACTCGAACATCCGCCGCGCGGCGCTCAGATGCCAGAAGAGGTCGGGGTTGGAGACGGGCAGCAGCGCGGCGGGCAGACAGGCGAGCAGCCACAGGGTGCTCGTCTTGGCGCGGGTCATCGGCCGCGGGCCGCCTCGAATCGGAGCTTCTCGAGAACGAGGGTCTCGGCCTTCGCGTTGCCGTCCTTGATCATCCACTTCGCGGCTTCGGCGTCGCCGGGACGGTAGAGGGTGTATTCGTGCGAGGCGAGCCAGTCCTTCGGCGCCTTCGTGCGTCGGATGAAAACCATGCCTTGCTCGTCGTAATAGACGAGCGCCCAGTCGGGACGGGGCACGAAGAAGAGCCACGAGGGCCTAAAGAGCACGAGCTTGCGCCCTTCCTTCGTCGGCGCCTCGGTGTAGACGACGTCGCGGCTCCTCTTTAGGAGCACCACGTCGGCGCCGAGCTCGTCGACGAACTTCCGGTAGAGCTCGGGCTCCGCCGTCGCCTCGAGCGAGTCGCGCACGATCCCGTGGAAGAGGTAGCGGCCGTCGGCGAATATCGGAAAGCGCGTGCCGAAGCGATAGCCCAGATAGCCGCCCCACTCCATCGGGTGCGCCATCTTCTTGCCGCCCAGCACGGCCTCTTCGGCTTCGAGGAAGTCGGCGACGCCCTGAGGCACGTGCGTCGGCCGGAACGGCTTGGCGCCGACCTCGGGAACGACGCGGAGCCCGGCGTAGACGAACAGCGCGGCCAGCCCGGCCCAGCCCGCGGCGCGCCTCGCCTTCCAGTTCATGGACGAGAACGCGGCGGCGGCGACGGGCACGGCGGCCGCGGCGAAATATGGAATGGTGCGCACGTGGCGTCCGGCGGAGAGGCCGAAGACGCAGATCGCGAGCGCGTGCAATTTGGGCAGTTCGCCCTTCGTCTGACGCTCGAGGATGATCGAAAACGTTCCGAGGAAGAGCGCCCAGAACGGCCAGAGCCATGGGTCCTTCATCGTCGGCGGCTGCCACTCCTTGATGACGCGGGCGAGGTCGCCGATCGCGCGCGCGTGCTCGACGAGGATCGGGTAGAGGCGCAGGCCCCATGGGTTGAGCAGCGTGCCGCAGAAACCCGCGGCTAAAACGGCGGCGAGACGCGGACGGCGCTCCGGCTCGGCGGCCAGCGCCGCGAGCGCGAGGAGCAGGAGGCCGTAGGCGAAGCCCGCGTGGAGATTCGCCCAGAGCATGAAGCCCGCGGCAAAAAGCGCGATCTCGCGCGGATGCGGCTTGCGCGCGGCCTCGAGCCGCTCGCGCTCGACCCACCACCACAGGAGGCCGAAGCCGGCTAGCGAGGCGTTCTCGGGCCGGAGATCGTTGGCCGGCATGAGTGCGAGCGCCCACGCGAGCAGCCAGCCGGCCTTCGCCTCGAGAGGAAGCTTATAGAGGCCTAGGGCCTTCCAAAGCAGCGCGCCCGCGATCGAGAAAAGCGCGGCCTTGAGCGCCCAGAGGCCCCACCAGCCTGCGGCGGAAAACGCGCCGTGCCACAGCAGTTGGGTGAGCCACTCGAAGTCGACCCACGAGGCGCCGGAGAAGGTGAAGCTCAGCCAGTCGGCGCGCGGAACGCTTCCGGTCTCCGCGATGCGGCGGCCGGCGCTCAGATGCCAGAAGAGATCCGGATTGACGTACGGCAACGCCGCGCACGCCGCGACGATGGCGAAGCACGGCGCGGCGGCCGAACGGCCGGCGCGACTTTTTCCCGGAGGGGAGTCTAGCAGGAGGGCCGCACGGCCTTGCCCGAGCGAATGCAGGACGTGCACACGTAGGCGGTCTTGGTCCGACCGTTCAGGACGACCTTCTGTCGCTGGAGGTTGGGGCGGAAAAGCCGCTTCGTGGCCCTATTGGAGTGGCTGTAGGAGAAGCCCGAAACGGGTCCCTTCGTACAGACCGAACACTTGAATGCCATGAGGGCCCAATTGTAGCAAATATCCGACGGGGACAGTCCCCTCGTTCGGGTCGCGTTCGGGTCAGGCTAGGTCGATGGCGTGCCAGCGCCGCTGGTAGAGCGCGAGCAGGCGCTCGCGCAGCGCGACGTGATCCGGCTGCTGCAGAGGCGGGTCCGCCTCGAGCAGTTCCTCGGCGTCCTCGCGCGCGAGTGCCAGCAGATCGGCGTCGGTGAGCAGGTTCGCGAGCCGCAGCGTGAGATCGCCGTGTTGGGCGGTGCCTAGCACCTCGCCGGGGCCCCGAAGCTTGAGGTCTTCTTCCGCGATGCGAAAGCCGTCGGCGGTCTCGCAGAGGCTTGCGATCCGGCGCTGCGCCTCGGGCGTCTTCGGGTCCGCGACGAGGAGGCAGAAGGACTCGTGCCCGCCGCGCCCGATACGGCCGCGGAGCTGGTGAAGGCTCGCCAGGCCGAATCGGTCGGCGTTCTGCACGACCATCACGGTCGCGTTTGGCACGTCGACGCCGACCTCGATGACCGGCGTGGCCACGAGCACGTCGTAGCCCCCGGAGGCGAAGGTTTCCATGACCTGCGCCTTTTTCTTGCCCGGCAGCTGGCCATGCACGAGCTCGACGCGCAGTCCGGCGAACTCGGAGTCGCGGAGGCGCGAGAACTCGGCCTCGGCGGCCTTGAGGTCGAGGCGGCTGGATTCCTCGATGATCGGGTATACGACGTACGCCTGCCGCCCCTTCTTCACCTCGCGGCGGACGATCTCGAACGCCTCGCCTTCGCCCGCGCGGCTGGTGTGCACCGGCGCGCGGCCGGGCGGCATCTCGTCGAGCGTCGAGACGTGCAGGTCGCCATAGAGCGCGAGCGCGAGCGTGCGCGGGATCGGCGTCGCGGTCATCACCAGCATATCCATCGGCGGGCCCTTCCGGCGGAGCGTCGTCCGCTGGCGCACGCCGAAGCGGTGCTGCTCGTCGATCACGACCACGCGCAGGTTCTTAAACTGCACGTCGCCCTCGAGCAGCGCGTGCGTGCCGAGCACGATGTCGATCTTGCCGACGGCCGCCTCGGCGAGCACCTTCTCGCGTTCACGCTTGGGCACTCGAGAGGTCAGCAAGGCGGTACGAACGTCCATGCCCGAGAGGAACTTCGCGAGCGTCCAGTGATGCTGCTCCGCGAGGATCTCGGTCGGGGCCATGAAGGCGCCCTGGTAGCCGTTCTCGGCGGCGAGGAGCAGGGTCGCGATCGCGACGACCGTCTTGCCGCTGCCGACGTCGCCTTGGAGCAGGCGGGTCATCGGATGCTGGCCCTGCATGTCGGCGAAGATCTCGTTGATAACGCGCTTCTGCGCGGCGGTCAGCTCGAAGCCGAGATGCTCGCGGAACGGGGTGAGGAACCGGCGACGAATCTCGTAGCCGTAGCTCTTGAGCGCCTCGCGCGTCTGGCGGCTCTTGAGCACCCACGCGAGCTCGAGGAGGAGAAGTTCCTCGTAGGCGAGGCGGCGCCGCGCCTCCTCGTGCTCGGCCTGCGAGCGGGGGAAATGGATGCCGGCGAGCGCCTGGCTCGCGGTAAGGAACGTGCGTTTACGGACGACGGCGGGCGGCAGGGGCTCCGGGACCGCGCCGACCGCCTTGAGCGCTTCGGCCATTGTCTCGCGCAGGAACCGGGCGGTGATGCCTTCCGTCAAGGAATATACCGGCACGATGCGCCCGACGTGCAGGTCGCACCGCGGATCGTCGATCGCGTAGTGCTCCTCGGCGTGGATCTCGCGCACGCGAAGCAGGGTCGCCTCGGCCTTGCCGACGATCCAGAGATCGGCGCCGGGCTTCACCTCTTCCTTGAGCTTTTCGAGCACGTCGTAGCGGCGGCTCGGACGCTTGAACCACACGACCTCGACGGTGCCGCCCCAGGAGGGGACGCTCAGGGTCGCCCGAAAGAGTGCGACGCGGATGCCGGCGGGAATCTGCCGCGCGCGCACCACGCGCCCGCGCACCACGACCGGGCCCTGGGTGGGCGCGACTCCGGGCGCGGGCGTTTCGCGGCGGTCCTCCCAGGCGCGCGGATAATACCGCAGGAGGTCGCCCACCGTCTTGACCTCGAGGCGCGCGAGCGCGCCGGCGCGTTGAGGCCCGACGCCGCGCAGGAACTGGACGGACTGCGCGAGCGGGCTTTTCTCGACGGTGGAACTCGCCACCGGGCGATTATGCCATAATCGGAATTCGACGATGGTGGCCGCCTATCTCGGCGTGGACATCGGTGGAACGTGGATGCGCCTGCTCGCTATCGACGCGGCCGGCCGCGTCCTCACGCGTTCTCGGGCGCGCTCGGTTCCCCGCGAACGGCTGTCCGCGACGCTCGCCTCGATCTTGAAAGCTTGGAAGCTGAAGCCCGAGGTTCTCGTCCTCGGCTCGACCGGCTTCGGCCGCGCCGCCGACCGCCGCGCGCTCGAGCGCGCGCTTTCTCGCCTCGCCCGGCGCGTGCGAGTGGTTACGGACATCGAGCTCGGCTGGCGCGCGGCGCTCGGCGGCCCCGGCGTGCTCATCGAAGCCGGCACCGGCTCCTTCGCCTACGGCCGCGACGCGCGCGGCAAGTCGGCTCGCGTGGGCGGACTCGGGCCGCTCTTGGGCGACGACGGCTCGGCATTTTGGATCGGCCGCGAATGGCTGCGCGGGCGGCCCGAGCGAGAGGCGCTCGCCTACGCCCACAAGCCGCGTCCGCAGGCGGCGGTCGCATCCCTCGCGCGCCGCGTCCTGCGAGCGGCCGCCGGGAAAGGTCCCGAATCCGCCCGAGCTCGAAGCATCCTGGCACGGGCCCAAACGGCGCTCTCTACCCAGACTCGCTCATGCGCCGGCCTGCTCCGCTTTCCGGGACCGGTACCGGTCTCGTGGCACGGCGGCTTGATGGAAAACGAGGACTTCCGCGACGGCATTCTGCGGCGCCTGGGCCGCGGCTTTCGGCCCGCCCCCCCGAGGACTTCCGCCGAGCGCGCCGCCGCCGTTTTCGCGCGAGACTTCGGTCGCTGAGTCTGCGACCCGAACGCGACCCGAACGAGGGGACTGTCCCCCAGGTGCCGTCCTATATTAATTGATGAGGTCCTAGGGCCTACGGCATGGGCCGCGACCGGCCCCGGGCGAGTAGGCCGATTATCCGACCCCCTGGACCCGTAGGGCCTAATTAAATTTTTCGGCCCGGGTGTAAACTAGATTCATGGCGATGGGGACCCGGCAGTCGATGTACCTGATACTGCTCCTCCTGGCCGCGCTCTTCTTCGGGCCGGTCATGGTGCTCACCGAGCGCCGCCCCCACGAGCCGCCGCTGCGCGCGAACCTTGCCAGCGAGCGCATGACGGACGCCCCCGCCAACCTCCCCAGCCGCTCGCCGTTCCCCGAAGCCCGGACCCCCGTCCGCGGCCTCTTTCCCCGTTAACACCGGCGTACTCGACACTCCCCCCCGCCTTCCTTATACTTAGGTCGATGGCCGCGTTTTGGGCGGTATTATTGGCCTTGGGGGTCTGGGCGCAGGAGCCCTCAGAAGACAGCCGGGTACGTTTCGGCTACGAGGAAGTCGAACTCGTGGGCTGGAACGACGGCTGCTCGGTCGCGATCCGCCATTTCCGCTACCCCCCCTCGGTCGAGGGCGCCCAGGTGGAGCCCAACTGGGGACGTCTGGGGACGGTCAGCCTCGATCCCGATCAGACGCGCCCCAGCACCCGCTGGGCGCTGCAGGTGAAAGAAGGCTTCCCGTTCTCCAAGGGCTACGAGTTGGCCGGCCAGGAGCAGCTCTCGCGCGGCGGCTACAAGAAGCCCGGATTCACCGAGCGCGTCCGGCCGGAACCCGTCGCGTCGGGCCGCGATCTCGACTTGGTGATCCATACGACCTCGAGCCTCGAGGTCGGCTACACCGTGCCCTACGCCAGCGCGCCCTACGTGCTTTCCTCGGTTCACTACTCGCCGCTGAGCACCTGCGCCTTCCTCGTCTTCAAGAAGCCCGGCCACCCGCCGAACCTCTATAAGTACCAGCTCGTGCGCGTGCCGGTGGACGTCCGCCGCCGCCGGGCGCAGGCGCACCTCACGAACGCGCTCCTGCTCTACAAGAAGCAGTCGGATACGTACGGGGCGCTGGAAGAGGCGGAGGTCGCCGCCGCGATGGACCCGAGACTCGCCGAGGGCCGCTACCAATACGCGGTGATGCTGGCGCTGCACGGCCGCTTCGACGAGTCTCTAAAGGAGCTCCACGAGGCGGTGCTCATCGACGGGAAGTGGGCGAAAGAAGCGAAGCTCGCGGTGGAGTTCGAGGATCTCTGGAAGCAGCCGAGATTCAAGCAGGCCTTGGTCGTCCCGGCCGGGACGATGCCGCTGGACCCTCTTTAGGGCTTCTTTTCGTTGCGGTCGGCGTTCGCCTTCTTGCGCTCGGCGATCAGGGCCATGACGCGTTCGGTGAAACCGGCGTCCGTTCCCATGATCTGCTTGAAGGCTTCCTCGGGGAGGACGAAGATCAAAGTCTCGTCCTCGGCCGACTTGATGGTCGCGCCCGCCACGGTCATCTCGATGATCGAGGTCTCGCCGAAGACCTGGCCGGGGCCGAGCTCGGCGACCTGAAGCGTTTCCTTGCCGACCTTGGCGTGGACGGTGACCTTGCCCGCCGCGATCACGTGCAAGCCGTCGACGGTCACGCCGCGGAAGATGACGGTCTGCCCCTTGTTGAAGACGAGCTGTTCCGCCGACGTCGCCAGGAAGTGCGCCTGGTCTTCCGTCAGGCCGGACAGAAAGGGAACTTGCTGCTTGAGGAACTCCGTGACCGTCACGTGACGAATGTTAGCAGATTACCGCCCGTAACGCAGACGGTGGAAGAGGGGCGCCTTCCCCTCTCGCGGCGTCACAACGAAGAGATTGTCGAACTCGGTTTTCGGAATTTCGAACTTCCCCGGGACGCCGAGCCCGCTGAGGAGCTCCGGGATCGTATCGGTATGGCCGACGACGAGCACGTCCTCCTCGATGGAGACCTTCTTGAGCGTCTCGACGAGCTCGGCGGTCTTGCCCGAGTCCGTCACGATCGCCTTGAGCCCGTGACCCTCCGCCGCGGGCGCGGCGGTCTGCTGCGTGCGCTTATACTCGGTGCAGTAGACCGTCTTGAGCGGAACGCCGGCGAGGACGCGCTTGAGTTCCTGCGCCCGCTTCTTGCCCGCCGCCGACAGCAGGGACGCGTCATCGGTGAGGCTCACGCGCTCGGCGTGTCGGACGATGAAG
>JACRDR010000479.1 GCA_016212845.1 Elusimicrobiota bacterium | reverse complement strand
CAGCCGGTCGGCCGTCCTCCGGTAGGCGAAGGCCCAGCCGCGCTTGCTCCCGGTCGTGAGACGATAGCTTCGAGACGGGTCGAGGCGGCCCGAGGCGGGGGCGAAGTCGCCCCGCGAGACGGCGGCGGCGATCCGGAGCCGCGAGAGCTCTCCGGCGGTCACCGGGCGGAGCGGATCGTCGAAGACGGCGCGCGCCGCGGCCGACTCTATCGCGGCGGCGGCGCTCGCCCCGTCGGAGACGGCCGAGCCCCGGAGCCGGCCGCGCTCCCAGAGGGACACTTCGGCGAGCGCCGGCCCCGAGGAAACCGGGAGCGCCGCCCGGTCGCGCGCGGCGGCGGCCGCCGCTTTTCGCGCCAGTCCGAGGATATGGCGTCCGGCCGCGGCCGGGCGGGGGAGGGGGGCGTTTCGCTCGAGATACACGGCGAAGCGCGGGGAGTCGAAGGTCTTCTCGAAGCGGTCGAAGGAGGCTCCCTGGCTCATGCGGCCCGCGAGCGTGCGGCGCAGTCCGAGCGCGTTGAGGCGGGCTCCGTCGGGCGAGGCGTATTCGCAGCGGCCCGCCGCGCGGCAAAGCCGGCCCGGGAACGGCTTCTCCACCAGCGCCACGGTCGCTCCCCATCGTAAGGCTGCGGCGTGGGCTTCGGCCTCGTCGTCGGCGAAGAAGAAACGGGCGACGTCCTTCCAGCGGGCGGCCTGCTCGTCCGCCTCTCCGGCTCTCGGGGCCGCGACCGCGACGACCGGGCGGACCGGCCGCACGGCGTCGGCCAGCGGCCAGGGAGCGAGCACGACGGCGCTTTCGGACGTATTGGCGCGCAGCCAAGAGAGGGCGGCGTCGAGCTCGCGGGCGTAGGCCCGCTCGGCGGGGCCGGGCGGCCGGGGTCTTCTCTTGGCCGCGAACTGGAACGACGGCCAAAGCAGCAGGGAGAGTAGGACGAGCCCGAGGCTCCGCAGTCGTTCGGACACCGCGGGTCATTCTCCGAAACTTTGCGGAGCGAAGACTACTCTTTCGGGCCTTCGGCGCGGACGCGGTCGCGGACGGCGCGGATCTTGCTGAGGTCGGGGTTCTCGGGCCACTCGAGGCCCATGCGGCGGAGCGTCTTCAAGACGATCGCGGCCACGTCGGCGTCGCGGCGGGCCTTGTGGTCGGCGGGGACGATGTTCCAGATCGACCACGGCGTGCTGGTGCGGGCGATCACCTCGCCCCACTCCTTCATGAAGCGAGGGAAGAGCTGGTGCATCTCCCAGTCGACTTCCGTGGCCTTGTACTCCTTATCGTTGCGCTTGAGCCGCTTGTTCAGCCGCTCGTCCTGCACGTCGTAGGACTGGTGGAGGAAGAGCTTCACGACGACGATCCCGGCCTCGGCGAGCTTCTTCTCGAAGTCGAGGACTTCCTTGAATCGGGCTTCGATCTCCGCCGGCGAATGGGTGCCGAGGATCTTCGGCATGATCAGATCCTCGTAGTGGGACCGGTCGAAGATTTGGATCCAGCCCTTCGCTCCTTCGACCTTGCCGCCGGGCAGGGCCGCCTCGATCCGCTTCAGGAAGTGCTGGGCGCGCTCCTCGGCGGTCGGCTTCTTGAAGGCGAAGAGCCGGGCCCACGAGGTCGGGACGAGCAGCGAGCGTTTGGAGGCGCCGCCTTTGCCGCCCGCGTCCATGCCTTGGAGGACCACGAGCACGCCCTTGGCCTTTCCGGCCGAGAGCATCTCGGCGTATTCCTGGATTTCCTTGCGGTCTTCCTTGAGTGCGTTTTCGGACTTCTTCGTCCCGGGGCCGTCCGAATCGTTCGTGGCGATCGCGGAAAGATCGACGGATTCGCCCGGCAGCGCGGTCGCGCCGTCGAAGCGGGCGCTCAGCGCGAGGGCCTGCTCTCCCAGGGCGGCGCGCTCGGCGCCGCCGGCCTTCTCGATGGATTTGGCGAGCTTGCGGAGCGACTTGGCGGCCTGCTCGGCCTTGTCGCCGTCCTGGGACTCGACCGCCGCGGCCAACTCCTGGAGACCCTCGGGCCTGGCGAGCGCCTGGGCGATCGCGGCGCGGGCGGCGAAGGCCGCGGGCGTGCGGACCTCCGGCGTGGGGGAGATCGCGGCGTTGAAGGCTTTGGGCAGGGTCGTCGGCATCGACAGCATCGCCTGGACCTGGGTATTGAGCTGGTTGAAGTAGGCGCCGTGCGGGCCGATCGGGACCGGCGCGACGGGGACGTTGACCGAGACGGGAGCGACGAGCTGCGCCCTCGAGGGGAGCGCCAGCAGGAGGAGCAGAGCCGTCCCGCGCCAACCGGTCACGGTCCTAGTATAGGGCCGTGGCGGCCCGCGGTGCCTGGGCCGAAAGGGCGAAAAAGGCTGGGCCTTACGGCGCCTTGCGCTTGCCGTCCACGTCGTAGACCTCGACCGGGCCGAATTTTTCGGCGAGCGCACCGATGATCTTGGCGTCGCCCACGAGGACGATTTGGAGATGGTCGGGGTCCACGTATTTCTTGGCCGCTTCCTGCGCCTGGCCGGGGGTCGTGCGGGCGACCTCCTCGGCATAGCGGTCCCAGTAGTCCTCGGGGAGGCCGTAGTAGCGGGCGCTCATCCAGAGGTTCAGCAGGGCGGACGGACGCTCGAGCGACAGGGCGTAGTTGGCGACCAGCGCCCGGCGCGCGTCGTCGAGCTCCGGTTCGGGGATCGGCTCCTTGCGGATCTTGGCGAACTCGGCGAGCAGGTCGGTCAGCGCGGGCTCGGTGACCTCGTTGCGCACCGCGAGACGGGCGCTGAACGGGCCCGGGTAGAGGTCCGCGGAGAAGCCGGAGTACGCGCCGTAGGTGTAGCCCTTTTCCTCGCGCAGCTGGAGGAAGAGCCGGGCGCTCGGGCCGCCGCCCAGGACGCGGTTGGCGACCGTGAGCTTGATGAAGTCGGGGTTCGTGCGCTTCATCGAGAGGTTGCCGGCGACGATCTCGGTCTGCACCGAGCCGGGGCGGTCGACGAGCAGCACTCTAGCCTTCGACGGCGCGAACTCGACGGGCGTCCACGCCTTCGGCGCCTTGCCCTTCCAATCGCCGAAGCGCTTCTCGACCATGGGGAGGATCTTCTCGAGCGTAACGTCGCCCGCGACGCCCAGGAACGCGTTCGAGGGGACGTAGCGCTCGTCGCGGAACTTCGCGAGCGTCTCGGACGTCGCGGCGCCGATGGACGCTGCGGTCGCGCTGACGCGGGCGGGAGCGGCGTCGCCGTAGAGGGAGGCGTAGAAGCGCTCGCGGCCGAGGAACTGCGGGTTCGAGCGCATCTGCTCGAGTTCGGCGAGCTGGCGCTTCTTGTACTTCTCCACCTCGTCGGCCGGAAAAGTCGCGTTGCGGACGAGGTCGGCCATCAGCTCGAGGAGCTTGTCGGCGTCCTCGACCAAGCCCGAGGCGTTGACGCCCGAGACGCCGGAGCCGAAGGCCGCCGAGCCTTCGAGCGTCGCCCCGAGCTCGTCGACGGCGGAGGCGATCTGCTGGCTGCTTCGAGCCTTCGTGCCCTCCGCCAGGAGCTCGGCGGCGAACTTCGCCATGCCGGGGACGTCCTTGGGGTCGTCGAGCGAACCCGACTTGATCCAGAGCGAGTACGCGACCGTCGGCAGCTTGTGCTGCTCGACGACCATCACGGTCAGGCCGTTGGGCAGGACCTTGATTTGCGGGCGCGGCAGCTTCACCTTGAGCACGTCCTTCGAGACCGGCGCGCGGTTGAGGCGCTGCACGGCCTTGGCGCCCGGGGCGGCTTGTCCTTGGGCGGTGGACGGGACGGCTAGCAGCGCGGCGAGAGCGATAGAGGCGATCATGACTTGGTCTCCTTGGGGAGGGTAAGGACGACGGTGCGTCGGTTCGCCTGGAGGTACTTCTTGGCGGCCGCCTGGATCTGCTCGGCCGTCACCTCCATGAGCTTCGAGAAGCGGGCGTTGATGAGCTCGGGATCGCCGAAGCGGATCGACAGTTCGCCGATCTGCATCGCGGTGGAGAGCACCGTCTGGCGCTGGTCGATCGTCTTCTTGCGGAACTGCCGCCGGGCCTTCGCGAGCTCGCCGGCGGTGATTCCCTTTTCGGCGACCTCGGCCAGGATGGCGTAGATCGCGGCCTCGAGGTCCTCGGGCTTGACCCCGGCCCTCGGCGTCGCCATGGCGTAGAGGAGGCTCGGGCCGATGCGCATGTCCGGCGAAAGGTCCTCGTCGGTCGCGAGCTCCTTGTCTTTCACCAGCGTCTGGTAGAACCGCGCCGACTTGCCGCCGTCGAGCGTCTGGGCGAGCATCTGGATCGCGTCGTTGTCCGCGGTGTTGCCGGGGGGGATCTGCCAGGAGATCATGAGCTTCGGCAGCCGCGCGAGCGGGTCGTAGACGACCGAGCGGCGCTCGCCGATGCGCTCCTCTTCCCCGAGGAACGGGGCGTCGGGCTTCGGCTGGCGCGGGATCGCGCCGAAGAATTTCTTCACGCGCTCGAGCGCGTCGGCCGGATCGATGTCGCCCGCCAGGGTCAGGATCGCGTTGTTGGGCGCGTAGTAGATCTTGAAGAACTCGCGGACGTCTTCGAGTTTCGCGTCGTCGAGATCCCGCATCGAGCCGATCACGGAGTGCTTGTAGGCGAAATTATCGTAGGAGAGGTTGTCGATCTCGAGGTACGACTTGCCGTAGGGCTGGTTGTCGATGCCGAGGCGGCGCTCCTCCTGCACGGCGTTGCGCTGGTTGTCGAGGTTCGCCTGGTTCACGTTGAGCGAACGCATCCGGTCGGCCTCGAGGAAGAGCGCGAGGTCGAGCTGGTTCTTGGGTAGCGTCTCGAAGTAGTTCGTGCGGTCCTCGTTGGTGGTGCCGTTCATGCCGCCGCCGTTGTTGAGGACCTGGATGAAGTGCTCGCCTTTGCCGACGTTCTCGGAGCCCTGGAACATCATGTGCTCGAAGAGGTGGGCGAAGCCGGTGCGGCCCGGCCGTTCGTTGCGCGAGCCGACGTCGTAGGTGACCGCGATGCCGAAGACCGGGGCGCTCGCGTCCGGCGCAAGGACCACGCGCAGGCCGTTGTCCAAGGTGTGCTGGAACAGCTTTTGCTTGGGGAGGTTCTGGGCCGAGGCCAGGGAGAGAGTAAGGGAGAGCAGGGTGGAGAGCATGGGCGGATTCTACCAAGGGCGAGGGCAACAATGGTATCCTTGGAGCGATGGCGGACCCCACTGCGATCGCGGCGCCCGAAAAGGGCCCCGACTTCATCCGCAAGATCGTCGCGGAGGACGGCGAGACCAAGAAATGGGGCGGGAAGGTCGCCACCCGCTTCCCTCCCGAGCCGAACGGCTACCTCCACATCGGCCACGCCAAGAGCATCTGCCTGAACTTCGGCATCGCCTCCGAGTTCGGCGGCACCTGCAACCTCCGGATGGACGACACGAATCCGTCCAAGGAAGATCAGGAGTACGTCGACTCGATCGCCGAGGACGTCAAGTGGCTCGGCTGGAAGTGGGACGGCGAGATCCGCTTCGCCTCGAACTACTTCGGCAAGATGTACGAGTACGCCGAGGACCTCATCTCGAAGGGCAAGGCGTTCGTCTGCGACATGACCGCCGACGAGGTCTCCGCCACCCGAGGCACTACGACCGAGCCCGGCAAGCCCAGCCCCTGGCGGGACCGTCCTACAAAGGAAAGCCTGGACCTCTTCCGCCGGATGAAGGCGGGCGAGTTCCCGGACGGCTCCAAGACTTTGCGGGCCAAGATCGACATGGCCTCGCCTAATTTCGTCCTGCGCGATCCGGTGATGTACCGCATTCTCCACGCGGAGCACCACAACACCGGCAAGACGTGGTGCCTCTATCCGATGTACGACTGGGCGCACGGCATCGAGGACTCCCTCGAGGGCATCACGCACTCGATCTGCACGCTCGAGTTCGAAATCCACCGTCCGCTTTACGACTGGTACCTCGACGCGATCAACGAGGGCCGCGCGGAGAAGATCCATCACCCGCAGCAGATCGAGTTCGCGCGCCTCAACATCACGCATACGCTGCTCTCCAAGCGGAAGCTCCTCGAGCTCGTGCAGTCGAAGACCGTAAGAGGCTGGGACGACCCGAGGATGCCGACGATCTCCGGCTACCGCCGGAAGGGCTACACGCCCGAGGCGATCCGCGACTTCGCCAAGCGCATCGGCGTCAACAAGTTCAACAGCACCGTCGACTTCCAGCTCCTCGAGCACTGCCTGCGCGAGGACCTAAACAAGCGGGCCGCGCGCGTGATGGCGGTGCTCAAGCCGCTCAAGGTCGTCATCGAGAACTATCCCGAGGGCCAGACCGAGGAGCTCGACGCGATCAACAATCCCAACGATCCCGCCGCCGGGACGCGCAAGGTGCCGTTCTCCCGCGAGCTGTGGATCGAAGCCGAAGATTTCATGGAGAACGCGCCGCCGAAGTACTTCCGGCTGACGCCCGGCCGCGAGGTCCGCTTCCGCAGCGCGTACTTCCTCACGTGCAGGAGCGTGGTCAAGGACGCGGCGGGGAACGTCGTCGAGATCCGCTGCACCTACGACCCCGCGACGAAAGGCGGCGACTCGCCGGACGGCCGCAAGCCCAAGGCGACGATCCACTGGCTCTCGGCCAAGCACGCCGTAAGGCTCGAGGCGCGCCTCTACGACCACCTCTTCTCGGACCCCGATCCGGCGAACAACCCCGTCGTGAACCCGAAGTCGGAGGAGATCGTGCAGGGCTGGATCGAGCCCTCGGCCGCCGGCGCCGCGCCCGGCACGAAGTACCAGTTCGAGCGGCTCGGCTACTTCTCGGCCGATAAGGACTCGACCGCCGCCGCCCCCGTCTTCAACCGCGCCGTCTCCCTCAAAGACAGCTACGTGCCGCCGAAAGCCTGACGGAATCAATTTGGGGACAGGCTCCAAATTGACTCCGCAGCTCTACCCGCCCTTATCCTCCCACGCGTATCCTATCGTCGCGGAGGCGCAAGCTGACGCGAGTGCCGTCTAGACCGGAGACAGCTCGACCTTGAGCCAGCCCGGTTTGCGCTTTTCGAACTCGCGGTAGGCGTCGAGCGCGGTGGAGAGCTTCTCGCGGCGCGTGACGATCGGCGAGACGTCGACCTGCCCGGACTCGATGAGCCGCAGGAGCCTCGGGATGTATTTCCGGTGCGGGCAGCCGCCCGCCTTGATCGTGAGGTTCTTGCCGACCGCCACGCCGGCCGGAAAGGAGACGTTCTCCTCGGGATAGAGTCCGACGATGCCCAGGCTTCCCGCCTTCGCGAGACACTCCATCGCCCATTGCAGGACGAGCGACGGCGCGTTGCCCGGGTGGACGCCGCGCGCGCGCGAGCCGTTCTCGGCCAGGATGTCTCCGACCTCCTGCTTGAAGCGGCCGTTGTGCTTGCGGGCATCGCGCAGGCCCGGTCCGGCCTCGGGCCGGTAGGCGTCGAGACCCACCGCGTCGATCGCGCGATCGACGCCGATTCCGCCCGTAAGCTCGCGGATCGCCTCTACGGGGTCCTCGGCGTTGAAATCGATCGTCTCGGCGCCGAGCTCGCGCGCGGTCTCGAGCCGGGAGCGCGCGTTGTCGACCGCGAAGACTCGCGCCGCGTCCTTGAGCATGCAGGAGAGGATCGCGAATTGGCCGACGGGGCCGCAGCCGAAGACCGCGACGGTGTCGCCTTCACCGACCTCGGCGAGCTCCGCGCCGAAGTAGCCTGTCGGAAAGACGTCGGAGAGCGTGATCGCCTGTTCGTCCGTCACTTTGTCCGGAAGTTTGACCAGCCCGACGTTCGCGTACGGGATGCGAGCCAGTTCCGCCTGCAAGCCGTCGAGGGCGCCGCTTTCCTCGGGGCCGCCGAAGTAAACGCCGCCGCCCTGCGGACCCCGCGGGTTCGAGACGTCGCACTGCGAATAGTACCCGGCGCGGCAGTACGCGCACCAGCCGCACGCGACGGTGGAAGCGACGACGACGCGGTCGCCTTCTCTGAGGTTGCGTACGCCCTTGCTCAGCCGTTCGACGACGCCCACGCCCTCATGTCCGAGGATCCGGCCCTTGCGGATGCCGCCCACCGTGCCGCGGAGAAAATGGAGATCCGTGCCGCAGATCGCGGACGTCGTGATGCGGATGATCGCGTCGTGCGCGTCCTTGAGCCTCGGCTCGGGAACGTCTTCGAGCCGCACATCGCCTACGGAATGAAACACCACCGCTTTCATGACCCCTCCTTGTTTCCCTTACGATATCAGCCTATGATGAAGAGCCTATGTGGATGGTTCGGCGGGCGCTTTCCGCGAACTGGCTCTACGCGGTACTCGCCCAGATCTACCCGCCGTTGCGCACCGTGCCCCTCGGCGCATTGTTCGCGGCCGTCTCATTGGTACTCGGGTTCTGGTTTCTGAGCCAGTATGTACTGGGCCACTCGCCCGCGTCTCTGAGCGTTCGAACCCTGCCCGCCGTGTTAGTGCGCAAGCCGAGGCCGGGACAGCACACGATTCCGCTCGGATTTGCGCTCATCGATCGGGAAGGCCGCACGCGACCGGTCGCCTCCGTGCTGGGTCCGGGCCGGACGCTCATCTATTTTTACTCTCCGTACTGCGCCCATTGCGCGAAGATGCTTCCCGACTTCTTGAACTTCGCTCTTCCCCTAGTGAAAGACGGGGTCTCGGTCGTAGGCGTGCAGTACCAAGGAAGCGTGCAGCTCCTGGCGCAGTCGGCTTCGCTCCCCGATACCTTGTATGCCGATCCGAAAGGCGAGTTCTGCGGCGCGGTCGGGGTCGGGGAGTTCACCGTTTTCGTCGTCGACGCGGAGGGGAGAATCCTGCTGCGCTCGAGCGGCTCGGATTACGAGCCGGTGCGGGAAGCGGCGTTCGGAACTTCCGGATCCTGAGCCGCGCGGGGATCGGTGCGGAGGCGTAGCCGAAGCTTAACCGAGCTCTTCCCCGCCGTTATCCCGCGCGCCGTACTCTAGGGTCGAGGAGGCGCCCATGGAGATGGCCTCGTTCCGGAAGTTGTTCTCGACGGCGGCGCAGGTGCTTCAGCTGTGCTGGTCGTTGTCGCCGTTTTACCGGCCGCAGGACAAGGTCCGCGAGCCGCTGTTGAGCGGGACGTTCCGCGCGTCGGTCTTCGTCGATGGGGAGCGCTGGCGCTTCGAGCCCGACTACGCCGATGGCTACCGGCTGACGTTCGACGGCGCGGGACGCGAGCCGTACTCCGCGACGTTGTTCCGGGTGACGGTGGCGGGCCGCGACGCGCTTTTTCTGGATCTGGCGCCCGAGCGCGGATCGTCGGACGTCCTCGTCCGCGACTCGACGCTCACCGGGCACACCGTCTATCGGGTGGAGTTTCTCGAGGACGGGCTGTCGCTTTCGCCGCTCAGGGCCTCCTGGGCGCAGGAGGACCAGGCCCTGCGCCGGCGAAAGCTCCACGAGATCGAGTACCGGCCTGTCCTCTTCGAGGAGACCTCGGTGCTGCGAACGATGCTCCGGCGCGCCCTGGCGTCCCCGGGGGCCTTCGAAGGACCGTACAAGCTGACGCGCATCCCTTCCATGCCGGAGACCGCTCGACCCTGAGCGTCAGGACTTCGAGCGCTTGAGGCGGGCGAGGAACCAGGCGGTCATCGCGAGCGTGAGCGCGATCAGGCGCGCCTGCGCGGCGGCGGCCCAGACGTAATGCCGCGACAGCAGCGCGAGCCCGCCGAGCATGATGCCCGTCGGGCCGGGGATTGGAAGCACCCACAGCAAGGCCCCGAGCACGAGGAGGATCCAGCCCGCCCCGATCGTCGCGCCCTTTTTCGCCTTCGCCTTCCAGGGCTTGGGGGCGGGCGGCTCGGGAGCGGCGGGAGTCTCGTCGTTGGACGCCGGAGATAGCTGGAAGCGGGACGGCGCGGAGGGGAGGGGGCTTTCGACGGGCGTTTGATCGGCGAGCGGCTTGCGCTCCGCCGAGCCGTCCATCGCTTGCGCGATCGGCTCGGCCGACGCGGCGCGTCCGGCGTGAAGCGAGCCGGCGAGCGACTCGCCCATGCGGCCCAGGATCGCCCGGCTCACCGCGTTCGCGGTCGGCGTGACGGCGCGGACGGTGCCCGCGAGCGGGATCTGGGCCGCGAGCGGGTTCTGCAGGGAAAGCGCGGCGAAGCTCGCGGCCGGTAGGGGACGCGCCGCCGTGCCCGCGATCGCGACCTCGGACGCCGCGAGCGGGACGATGGGCACGGGCGCGCCCTTGGTTTGCTGCGCGAAAGACGCGCCCGCGCACGCGAACAGGATCAGGCCGGCGAACCTCATAGCCTGCCTAGGGTAGCCGCCGGGGCGCGCCCGCGCATGCGCCCGTCGGCCCCGCGGGCGCTAGGTCTTTAGGACGGTCAGCGCTTTCGCAGGCGCCACTTCGGGCGCTCGAGGACGCGGCCCTCGCCGTCGACGGCGAGCCACAGCTTGTCGTTCTTCCAGGCGAAGGCGCCGAGCGGCTTGCCGCTCGCTTCCAGCTCCGGAAGCTCGACCGACTCGACCTTCGCGAGGCCCGGAGGCGGGCCGAGGCGCGTGAGGCGCCGGGAGGCGCCCTCCGCCCACCACAGGCTCGTGCCGTCGGACTGCACCGCGACCGCGTCGGGGCCGATCGGGTAGGACTGCAGGACGCTGAGCGTCTCGTCGTCGGCGTGCTGGTAGAGCAGGCCGGTCTGCCGGTCCGTGGACCAGAGGCTCTGTCCGTCGTAGTAGAGCGCCGAGGGCTTCGGTCCCGGGCTCGCGACGGTGCCGAGCAAGGTCAGGTCCTTGTCGAGCGCGCGGCGCTGGATCTGGCCCGCGGCGGAGTCGACGAGGAAGAGCTTGTCGCGGCCGAGCGCCATGCTCGCCGGCGAGACGCCGACGAGCGCGTGCTTCGCGCGTACCGCCATGCCGTCGTCGCCTTCCACGAGCTCGTAGATCGCCTGGCCGGCCGAGTCGGAGACCCACAGCGTCTCGCCTTGCCAGACCAGCGCAGTCGGATGCGAGTCGGGCAGCTTGTAGTCGGCGCCGCGGTTGGCGAACAGCAGCCCTCCCGCGCCGAGCCCGCCGGCGGCGGCGAGGCCCGCGAGTCCGAACACCAAGCGCTTCCACGGGAAGGGGGGAGTCTGGGCGGCCTTGCGCTCGGCGAGCTCCGCGCGCGTGCTGAGCTCCTCGGCCTGCTTGCCGAGGCTCTCCGCCTTGGCCTGCGCGAGCGCGAGCTGCTCGCGATACCGGTTGTCGGCCGCGGCGAGGCCTTCCTCGGCCGTCTTCTGCCAGCCGGCCTTTTCGGAGGCCAGGCGGCGCTCGAACTCCGCGCGTTCGCCGGCGAAGCGCTGCTCGACGCCGGCCTTCTCCGCCTCCCACTGCTTCTGCAGCAGGTCGGCGCGGCCCTTCACCTCGGCGGCGAGCTTCTCGTCGAAGCGGTCCTGCACGATTTTCAAGCGGTTGGCGGCCTCCGCGGCTTCCTGCTGGCGGAGGGCGCTCATGCGCCTGTTCTCTTCCTCGAGCGCCTTGAGACGTTCCGTGAAGGCGAGCTCCGCGCGCTTGGCCCGCTCGGCGACCTCGTGGTCGAGCTCGAGCGAGCGCTTCTCGTGATCGGCGCGCCACTCAGCCTCGCGCGAGGCGAGGTGCGCCTCGAGCGCCTTCTTCGCCTGCTCGTGGCCCGCGAGCTCCTCGGAAAGCTGGCGCTCGAACGCCTCGCGCAGCTTCATGCGCGTCTCGAGGGAGTTTTGAATCTCCTGCGTGTGCGCGTCGGTGAGGCGCTGGACCTCGGCCTGCGCGGCGTTGAGCTCGCGCCGCAGCTCGAGCTCGATGACTTCGAACGTCTCGCGGTCTTTCAGCGCCTGCGACTCGACGGTCTTGAGCGCGCGTTCGCGCTCCTGCTTGAGCGCTTCCTCGAGCTGCCGCTCGACGCCGCGGCCTTGCTGCCGGGCGTTGTCGAGCTCCGCGAGGTGCCGCGTCGCCTGCTCGTCGAGCATGCGCCGGGCTTCGATGCGGGCCGCCTCCACTTCCGCGGTGGCGCGCGCCTCGATCTGCGCGATGCGGTCCTGCAGCTGCTGCGTGGCGCGCGCGAGGCGCTCCTGGAAATCGGTCTCGTGCTTCTCGGAGGAGTCGAGCCGCTTCTCCAGCTCCTCCTCGCGCACCCGGAGCTGCTCCTGCACGGCGAGCGCGAGGCGCGAGTCGAAGCTCGCCTGGATGTTGGCCAGCTCCTCGCGATGGCGCTTGCGCTCGTCCTCGATGATCCGGTTCACGTCCTCGACGCGGCGGCCTTCCCGCTCGCGGGTCTCCTCGGCCTCGGTCCGCACGCGTTCCTCGAACGAGCGCAGCTCGGCTTCGCGCTTGGCGAGCTCGGTGGCGACCTCCTGGCGCAGCCGGGCCTCCAGGGCGCGGAGGTCGTCCTCGCGGCGGGAAATCTCGACGGCGTTCTCCTCCTTCAGCTTGTCGGCGGCGGCGCGCATCTGCTCGTGGGCCGCGTCGATCTCGGCTTCGCGCTGCTCGACAAGGGAGGCGAGGCGCTTGCGCTCGGCCTCCCAGTGCTCCTTCGCGAGCCGGAAGCTGTCGGCCTGGCGCATCTCGACGTGGCGCGCCTCGCCGAACACCTTCTCCTTCAGCTCGTCGAACTCCTTCTGGAGGTCGCCGCGCTTGGCGGAAAACTCGAACTGGAGCAGGGCGAGCTTCTGGTGGTACTGGTCGGCCTGCTTCTGCACTTCCTCGAGCAGCTTCTCCTTGAACCGCGCCTCGCGCGCGCCGCCTTCGATCGACTCCTCGTGGCGCTGCCGCTGCACGTCCTGGAGCTGCTCCTGGTAGCGGCGCTCCGCCTCGCCGAGGGAGCGCGCGTAGCCGGCCTCGAGCTCGGTCAGCCGCTTCTGGAAATCGTCCTCCTGCTTCTTGGCCTTGGTCTCGGCCTCGTGGATGCGGGTCTGCGCCTCGAGCTGGACTTGCGCCTTGTGCTCCTCGAGCTGGGCCTTCGCCTCGAGCACGTCCTTCAGATCGATCTGCCCCTTGAAGAGGCTGTTGAGCATGCCCTGCATCTCGCCGACGAACCGCTCTTTCTGGGTGAGCGCGGAAAGACGCTTGTCGGCGGAGACCTTGGCCTCGTCGAGCTCGCGGAGGACCTTGTCCTTGGCCTCGCGGGCGCTGCGGAGCAAGTCGAGCATTTCGTTGTTGGCCTGCTCGAGGAACCGGATGCGCTCGAGCGCCCACCGCACCGTCATGCGCGCGGTGTCGAGGCTCGTCAGCGAATCGAGGATCTTTTCGGTGTCTTTAGGGGTATCTTCGGGCATCGGCGCAAAGGGTAGCAGGCATCCGTGGATTTTCAAGTCTTTTTTGTTAAAGGGAACCAAACCTTAACCGGCGGGACTTACCTTAAGAGCATGACCCCCCAAGACCTGATTTCAGGGTACCAGAACCGGGTGTACGCCGTTTCGCTGAGGCTCACCGGGAACCCGGCCGACGCCTCGGATTTGACCCAGGACGTGATGCTGAAGGCGGTGGCGGCGCTGTCCCGGTTTCGGGGCGATTCGGAGCTCTCGACCTGGCTCTACCGCATCGCGGTCAACACGTGGAAGAACCGCGTTTCGGCGGCGCCTGAGCGCTGGCGCCGCTCGTGCCCGCCGCTCGACGCGGTTCCGGAGCCGGGCGGCGACTCGACGCCCGACGGCGAGCTGGAGGGCCGCGAGGAGCGTTCGCGCGCGGCGGAGGCGCTCGCCCGGCTGAGTCCGGAGGACCGCCGGGTACTCGAGCTGCGCGAGCTGGAGCGGATGTCCTACCGGCAGATCTCCCGCGAGCTCGGCGTCCCCGTCGGGACGGTGAAATCGCGTCTGCATCGGGCGCGCGAGTCCTTGCGGGAGTACGTGCTCGGGCTCGGGCTGCTGCTGGTCATCTTGCTCGTCGCCGGAAAGGCGCTGAAGCCCCAGGTTTCGAACGTGTTCAACCAGATCATGGGCATGGTCTCGGGCGCGGCCCAGGGGCTCTCTTCTCCGCGGTGAACCTTTTCGCGGGTTTCCGGTCCAAATAAGGGCACGGAGGCCCCATGAAACTCGCGAAGAGCCGCGGCCAGAATACGGTCGAGTACCTGATGATGCTGGCGGTCATCGTCGGCGTCATCCTCGTCGTAGGCAGGATGTTCAAGCCGCAAGTCTCGAATGTCTTCAACAAGGTCATGCAGATGGTCACGGACGCCGCGAACACCGTCGGAGGCGCCTAATAGCGGAGTTTTGGAATGAAGGTCACCGGACTGGACCGGATGGACTTTATGCGGATCGTCGTCGTGGCGCTGAGCGGATTGCGTTTGCTCGGCTGGCTGCTGAAGCCTCATAGCGACTTCTACCCCTGTCTATTGAGCGGCGTGCCTCCGTATGAACCGGAGATCGTTTACCTGCTGAAGCCGTGGGTAATCCGCTGGTGGGCCCAATAGCGGGTGGGTCCAACGGCCCGCGGGAAGGGCCCGAAAGGCTCTGGGGGGGAGGGACATCCGGGGAGTAAACTAGACGCATGAAGGGAACCATCAACCTCGGAACGATCAACCTGTAGGCGAAGCCTCCTCCCGCCCGCTGCAAGGCCGTGACCTCCAGTAAGCGCTATTTAGACCTGACCGTACCTCTGCCCCCCGGCGTCCGCGTTTCGGATAACCGCGTGCGCGTGCTTTTGCCCGAAGGCT
>JACRDR010000478.1 GCA_016212845.1 Elusimicrobiota bacterium | reverse complement strand
TTTGACGATCTGGCTGACCGTGTAGGTTTCCTGGATCGAGGGCGCCTTCGCGATCCACGGCACGTAGCCGTAGGCGCCGGCGATCTCCGAGTCGGCCTGCATGCCCATCAGGTTGACGAGGTGCTCGTAGTACTCGTCGGTCATCTCCGAGCGCTTCGAGACGCTCTTCGGGGCGAATTCGGCTTGGATCGTCATGTCACTCTCCGGTGAACTTGGGGGCCCTTTTCGCGACGAAGGCCGCCAGGCCTTCGTCGTGATCCTTCGTCGTTCCCGCTTCCTGCTGAATGAGCGCCTCGTAATCGAGGAGCTCGGGCAGGCCCTGCGAGAACAACGTGTGATTGTAAAGCTGCTTGATCAACGCCAGCGCCTTGCCCGGGCCCTCGACCATCGGCTTGAGGAACGCCTTCGTCTCTTCCAGCAGCTTGTCGCCGGGCACGACGCGATTGACCATGCCCCAGCGCTCCGCTTCCTCGGCGGTCATCGCCTTGCCGGTCATCTCGAGTTCGAGCGCTCGGGCGAAGCCGATCTGCGAGCCGAGCCAGAACAGGTTGCCCGAGTCCGGCGCGAGCCCGATCTTGATGAAGGAGGTGAAGAACTTCGTCTCGGGCACGCAGAGGCGGAAATCGCAGGCGAGCGCCAAGCTCATGCCCGCGCCGGCGGCGGTGCCGTTGATCGCGGCGACGACGGGCTTTTGCAGCTTGCGCACCTTGAGGATGAGCGGGTTGTAGCGCGCTCTGAGCTCGTCGATGAAGGCGGGCTTGCGCTCGAGATGCTCGCGCAGGTCCTGGCCCGCGCAGAACGCCTTGCCCGAGCCGGTGAGCACGACCGCTTTGACGGACGCGTCCTTGGCCGCCTGGTCGAGCCCTTTGTCGATCGCCGAAAACATCGGCACGGTGAAGGAGTTGTGCGCCTCCGGGCGGTTCATCGTGAGCCAGAGGACGCCCCCCTCGACCTTCGTCAGCAGAGGCTCTTGCGTCGCGGTGGTCATCATTTCCCCGTGAACTTCGGCTTGCGCTTCTCGACGAAGGCCGCCATGCCTTCCTTTTGGTCGGCGGTGTCGAAGAGCCCGTAGAAGCGCTTTCGCTCGGCGGGCAGGGCCTGCGGCACGCTCATATCCAGCTGCTCGCGCACCGCGGCCTTGATCTGCCGCACCGCTTCGGCGGGCTGGGCCGCGATCTCGGAGGCGAGCCGCAGCGCCTCCGCCAGGACCTGTCCCGAGGGCACGACGGCGTTGACGAGTCCCCACTCGAGCGCGACTCTCGCCGGCAGCCGGCGGCCGGTGAGCAGGAGCTCCATCGCGCGCAGCCGGCCGACGAGGCGCGGCAGCCGGACCGTGCCGCCCGCGCCGGGCATCACGCCGATGAGGATCTCGGGCTGGCCGAACACCGCGTCCTCGCCGGCGATCAGGAGGTCGGCGTTCATCGCCAGTTCGCAGCCGCCGCCCAGGGCGAACCCGTTGACGGCGGCGATGAGCGGCTTCGAAAGTTTGGAAAAACGGTCCCACTGGCCGAGGGGGTCCTTGCGGTTCATCTCGGCGGCGGTGGCATTCGCCATGCCCTTGATGTCGGCGCCGGCGGCGAAGACCTTCGGGCCTCCGGTGAGCACATGGACGCGGACTTCCGGATCGCGATCGGCGGCTTCGAGCTTTTCGAGCAATTCGGCGATCAGCTCGTCGGAGAGCGCGTTGAGCGCCTCGGGGCGGTGGATCGTGAACACGGCGACCGCGCCTTTGCGCTCGACGCGGATCTTTTCGGTGGAAGTCTCGGCGGGCATAAGGCGCGTATGGTACCGCTTTCGTCAAGCCGGGCTCAAGAGCCCCGCGCGCCGCCCGAATTGCTCATGAAAAGCGCGCTCTTTTCGCGTGAGGCGCTCTTTCCTGGGGAGGGTTCGTCTTCGGGGCTATCCTGAGCGCATGAAAACCTACCTCGCTCTTTTCCTGCTCGGTCTCTCGATCCCGGCGCACGGAACCCCGGCCGCCCTGGGCTCCGGCGAACTGGCGGGCATCGTCCGCCGTGCCCTCCCTGCCCCGCTCGCTCTTCGGATGGCCCGGGAGTTCTCCTCGGACCCGATGCTCGCCGCCCAATGGCGCAAAGGCGGCAGCGCCGCGGAGCTCGTCGGCCGCCTCGGCCGGCTTCCCCAGTTCAAGGCGCTCCTCGCCCGCCACCAAAACGAGCCCGGGTTCCAGGAAGCGTATCTCGCGGTGGCGGCCGATCCCGCGCTTCGCGCCTTGGGCCGCGGCATCCGAGGCTACAATGCGGAAGCGGCGGGGCCCGCGGAGCTCGCAGGGCCCGCTCCGCTCGTCATTCCCGCCGTCGGGACGCCGGTCGAGGCCCATGACTGGGCGATCGACGAAACGCCGGCCCCGGCGTACGTCCGCGAGGCGGCCGTCTCTAATCGCTATGCCCGCGCTTCCCCCAGGCTCGCGGCCGAGCCCGTCGTCGATCCCATCGCCGGCCGGGCTGACGCGAACCAGCCCGAGCCGAACGCCGACCCCGTCGTCGGGCCGCCGCCCCCGAGCCCCTGGGAGACCGCCGGCCGCGGCTTCGGCAGCAAGCTGGGCGAAAGAATCGGCGGCTGGCTCGGCAAGCTCGGCGGCGACGGCTCGCTCGGCCTCGAGTGGGCGAACCGGCTGGGCGAGCTCGGCGCGACGCTGGGCAAAGGCCTCGGCGACGCCTTCACGGTACTGCTCGATCAGCTCGGCCGCGCGCTGGGCGCGGCCGTCGACCGCAAGACGGGCGTCGCCCCTTGACGGACGTCGACGGCCAGGGCCATACTCGACTGGCCGCCGCGCATGTACCGAGACCACCTTGGCCGCGCCCAACGACGCATCCCCGCTTTCTGGGCGGGAGCCTTCGCGCTGGCGATGCTCGCGGTCGCGCTCGTCACCGTCGGGATCGACTGGCGCGAGCGTGAGCGGGAGCGCTCGCGCGACCGCGAAGCCGCCAAGATGCTCCTCCCCCTCGCCCGCCCCGTGGCCCTCGGTCTCAAGCGGGAGCCGCCGGAAGACGCGCTGGGCGCTCCCGGCGAGGCGGCCGAGGACGGTCCGCTGACTTTCACCGAATTCATGGACTATCTCGGGAACCTCTCGGAAGAGACCGGGCTGAAGCCGGCCGCGAGCCTCTTCGGCGCGGAGTTCCGCAAGGTCGCCGCGCTCGAGAGGATCCGGGAGGATTTTCAGCGGCGCGCCGCCGCCGGCGAGAAGCCGAAAGCGACCGCCTTCATCCGCGCGCTGCGCAAAGCTCCGGAGTTCCGCAAGCTCGCTTCCAAATTTCTCGCCCAGCCCGGGTCGGCGGCGCTCGTGAGCGTTCTGCAGGGAGCCGCCGCGGAGCCGAAGGCCTCGCTCGCGCTCGCGGGCCCCGACGGCGGCGCCGGGTCCTCGCGGCTCCATCGAAGCGGGACGCCCGGGCGAGCCGAAAGCGCTCCGGTCACCACGCGGGATTGGGACTCGGACCCCGCGCCGGGCGCGCGTCAGGCGTCCGTCCCCGCGGGCTTCCCCGCTCCCGGCGGGGCCCCCGCCGTCATGGACCGCGCCAAGCCGGGGCCGCGCGCCGAGGCTCCCGCCGCGCTCGCCAAGCCGCGCGACGTGGGACGCGACAAGCCGGCCGAGCCGGCGGCCGCGGAAGAATCCCGGCTTTCCTCGGTATTCGGGCCGACCAGCGCCTGCTACGAGTACGCCGCGGGCACGTGCTGCTTCGACGGCGAAGGGACGCTCGTGCACGCGGACGGGTCTTGGGCCGCGGGCAGCCCGCCGTGCTCCGGCGCGTTCAAGCCGACCGGCGCCGTGTGCGCGACGCTTTCCCGAGGTACCTGCTGTTTCGAGCCGGTGACCGGAAAGGTGGCCTTCGAGAGCGCGCCGCGCGCGTGCGAGGACGAGGGCTCGCCGTGCCTCGGCGCGGTTTGCTGCCGCGAGGTCTCCGGCTCGCGCTGCTGCTTCGACCGCAAGGGAGAGCTCGTGAGCGGCAAGGCGGGGTGCGCCGGATGAACGCGTTCCTCTTCGCCCTCCTCGCCGCCGCCGCCTTCGCCGCTGAGGGCCGGTGGCAGACCGGCGACGTCGAGAACCAGGAGGCGACTCCTTGGGAACAGCAGCAGCTGCTCGACATCTACGGCAAGATCGACTCCGCGGGCTTGAAGAGGGAACGCTATCTCCGGCTGAGCGTCGGCGGTTTCGAGGAGGCTTCTCCCTTGATCCAGGAGAGGATTCGCCGCGACGTGGCCCTGGGCGAGCCGATGCCCGAGCGCGCCGACGAGTACGCGGACAACGGCCCGCGCTCCGAGTCGATGGTGTCCGGTTGGATCAGGGAAATCGGCCGCGCGCTCGCGAAGGGCGCGACGCAGGCGATCTCTGAGGCGTTCCGCAAGGCGATCGAAGCGGGCCTCACCAAGCAATTGCAGGACGGGCTCAAGGAAAAGGGCCTCCCCTCCGACGTCCCCCCCGACGTCCAGCGCGAGTGGGCGAAAAAGGAGCCGAACAATCCCGACGCGGACGCGGCCGAGGGCAAGCGGAAGTACGCCGAAGGCGATTTTCAAGGCGCCCGCGACGCTTACGACCGCGCGCTCGGCAAGGGCGGCGAGACCGCCGACAATTACGCCGGACGCGGGCTGGCCGAAGAACGGCTGGGCGAGACCCGCAAGGCGAACGCGGACGCGGCGAACGCGCTAGGGCTCGAGCCGGGAAACCCGGTCGCGGAGGCGCTCTACCGGCTCACGCAGGGACGCCTCAACCTCAAGGCGGGCGGCGCCGCGCCCGCGGAATGGGATACGAGCGCCGCGGCGGCCGCCGCGGGCGCCGCGGGCGGCCGGACGGGCGCGGCCCCTCGGGGAGGCTCGGCTCCGCCGCCGTCCTCGCCGAAAGCCGGACCCAACCTCGGCGCCTCGGTCGAGGGTCTGCTTTCCGGCGGCGCGAAAGACCTCAAGGCCGGCAACTTCAACGGGGCGATCGCGTCGGCGGGCGGGGCGCTCGGCCTCGACCCCGGCAACCTCCGCGCGTTAAACCTCAAGGCGATGGCGAAGGACCGCGCGGGCGACAAGAAAGGCGCCGTCGAGGAAGCGACCGCCGGCCTCAAGAAGGCGCCGAAGAACGCGGCGCTCCTCAATACGCGCGCATGGGCGTTCAACGGCCTGGGCATGCACCAAGAGGCCAAAACCGACGCGAAGCGGGCGACGGAGGCCGAGCCCGACAACGCCTTCGGGTTCGTGAACCTCGGGCGGGCGGAAGGCGCGCTCGGCAGCCGCGAGGACATGCTGACGGCGCTCCGGCGCGCGGCCGGTCTCGATCCCCGCTTCGACGAGCTCGCGCAGGAGGCCGAGAAGCTTCCGGCCAAGGCGGACACCGAACTGCTCTTTCAGCGCTTCGGCGAAAGCGGCGTTCCGAAGCTCGCGCCCGAGCCGAGACGACCCAAGCCTATCGTGCTCCTCGTCTCGGTGCTCTCCGGCGCCGTCTTGATCGCGCTCGGTCTCCTGAGCGTGTCGGGCGGCAAGAGGTCGAGCCTGACGCAGGCGTTCAAGAAGGCCTTCGCCGGATCCCCGGCGCCCGCCGGCAAGTTCTGGGAGTACCACGAGTTCAAGCGTCAGGTCGCCTCCGGCGGCATGGGCGTCGTCTACGAGGCGGTCGACTTGAGCCTCGGCCGGCGCGTGGCGGTCAAGCAGATGAAGGGCGATATCCGCGACGACCCGAAGGAGCGCGAGTGGTTCATCAAGGAGGCTCGCTCGGTCGCGGCGCTTCATCACCCGAACATCGCCGACATCTACTCGATCATCGAGGACGACACCGAGCTCTATCTCGTCTTCGAGTTCGTGGAGGGCCGGACCCTCGAGGCGATGCTGGCCGAGAAGGGCCGCCTCGCGGTGCCCGAGGCGGTGCGCGTCTTCTCGGGCCTCTGCCGCGGCCTTCAGCACGCCCACGAGCGCGGGATCGTGCACCGCGACCTCAAGCCCTCGAACGTCATCGTCACGCCCGAGGGCGACTCCAAGCTCACCGATTTCGGCATCGCCCGCCGGACCGACACGAAGTCGAAGACCGAGACGCTCACGGTCGTGGGCACGCCGCCGTATATGGCGCCCGAGGCCGAGGAGGGCGCCGCGACGAAGGCCTCCGACGTCTTCGCCCTCGGCGTCTGCTTCTACGAGGCGGTGGTCGGCAACCTGCCGTTCGAAGGCGCTCCCGGCAAGATGCACTCCGCCAAGCAGTGGGGCAACTTCCGCGTCCCGTCGCGCTGCGGCCTCGGCTTAAGCGAGGCGGTCGACGCCGTTCTGGTGAAGGCGCTCGCCCCCGACCCCAAGGACCGCTATGCTTCCCCCGACGCCCTCTATTCCGCCCTCGAAAAGCTGGTTTAGACGCCTTGATTTCGTAACAGAGTCCGGCTACCCTCCCGTCATGCTCCCCCGACGATTCCTGGCGGTCGCGATCGCCCTATTTTTGAGTCTCCCGGCGCTGCCCGGAGGTTCTTTCGCGCAGGACGACGGCGAGGTCCCCGCGGAGCCCGGCCAGGAGCAGCAGGGCAACGGCGAGCAGTGGCCCTCGAGCACCGGCGAGAACGAGGGCTCCTCCGAGAACAACGAGAACCCCCCTCCGGTCGTCGAGAACCCGCCCGGCGAAGGCGCTCAGCCCGACGGCCAGGAAGTCTCCGGCGGCGGCGAAGTCATCGCCGGCGGCGACATGCCCGAGGACACCGGCCCCGACAACGGCGGCCTGGTGGAAGAGGGCGGCGACGCTCAGCCCAAGGCGAAAAAAAAGAAGAAGTCGAAGGGCGCCAAGCCGGGCAAGAAGCGCCGGGGCCGGGGCGCCGCCGCGCTGGACGCGGCCTCCACCGTCGCGCCGCTCATACCCAACGCCAAACTTCCCGTAGAGCCGGTGAAGCCGACCGAACCGCTCCCGGTGATCGCGCTGTCGCCGATCGCCCCTTACAACCCCTAGTACACGCGGCGCACCAGATTCGAACCAGATAGGCCTATGCGGTCATGGGAAATTCCGTCTATAATCACCCTTGGCATGCGGTGGAGTTCCATCCTCGCCGGATTCATAGGTGTCCTTGCACTTAACTCGTGTTCGCCTGCGGACAAGAATCCTGAGTTGCAGCTCCGTCTGACGGTTTCCAGAAAGCACTGGTACGTGGGCGAATACCCCTGGTATCTCCTTCAACTCAAGAACGTCGGCGTTACCTCAGCGACTCTAAGCGATTCGGCTTTTTTCCTTCAGAGCCGGTTATCTTCAGACCCAGAGAAGACATCCCATATTTCCTTCGAGATTGTGGGTCCGGATGGGCTGCCGAGAACTTGCTGCGCGACATGGGGACTCCATGGCGAGCGCTCGTTCTGGACAAATGAATGCGGTGATAACTGCAAGGGGCCGTGGAATATCGCGCTAGAGCCTGGGGAGATTTTCAACGCTACTCCGTCGGTCCAGAAGCCCGTTAGGGTGAGGAACGATGCCTCGGACTCTTTTGACCTCAGAGACCTACCTAAAGTAGCAGGTGGAGACCGGCACACCAAGCAAGGAACATTAAGGGAGCGATGGAGGAAATCGGTCGAAAGCATATGGCTCTTAGGTACTCCGCGGCTCAAACTTGACACCGCCAAAGCGCTAGCCGAAATTCCCCCAGGGTACCGGATTCTTGAGGGAGTCGATCTTGACAAGCCCGGCACGTACAAACTTAAGGTCGTCTACGATGCCAGGTGCCCGGAAGCAGATCGACCGTCCGTTCAATCAACTCCCATTCACGAAGGGTCATCGGCCAAGCTCAAGGCGATCGAAGGCAAGCTCTTACGTGCCGAAAGTTTCGATAAACAAACTAAGGCGGAACTCCAAAGCAGGCGGAAGTCCGAATGCCGAAAGGCGATGCGCCTGGAATCGAACGAAGTTGAGATCGAGGTTGAACCTGCCCCCTCTAAGCTTAAGGGCCCCGGTCAGTCCTTCGAGATCAAGCGCAATAAGCGAGAGATCGAAAGCATCCTTCCGGAGCTCGACGCGGCCTCCCCCCGATGACCAGCACTCTCGTTATCATCCTGCTGGCAGCAGCGCCAGCTCAAGCCTTACGTTCTCCAAGCGACACCCAGAAATACGAAATTGTCGATACGGTCAATCGCGCGAACTATGCCGTAGATGAGGGCAAGAATGCGGACTACGGGGAAGCCGCTCGTTTGAAGCGAGCGCTCGAGGAAGAGATGGGGCTCTTGGACGGTTCAGGGAAGCTCCGTCGACTCCCTACGGAAGAGGATTTGAAAAAGATTTCTGGAGGGTGGTTCGGAAAGGATCGGCGTGCCGAATACAATATCGCAGCGACTAGAGTCGCAGCTTATCAAGAACAATCCTACTTGCTTAGAGATGAGGCGATTCAGAAAACTAAGCGATATTACGGCATCGACTTCAAAACTGAATCGGGAACTATCGTAAGCGGAAAGCCTTCTCAGATTGGCCGAAGCATCACGTTGAACCCCAGGTTTAGTCAGGCACCCATCAATACTGGGCTGGAAGACGATGTGCTCCCCGCCTTGGTCGCCTGGGAATCCGGCCGAGTATTGATACGCCCCACCGCATTCCAATCCAAAAAGTATTCTGAGTTCGATCCCGGGTATCTCGCCTTCGTCATACACCACGAAGGAACCCACGTGGCGTTAGCCTTAACCCCAAACGTCGATTTAAGAAGCGAGCCCGCAGTGGAAAGAGCGATGCGGGTGCACGATCTAAAAGACGAGCAGGTGTACCAACTATCGCGAGCCCGATGGGAGGATGAGTTCCTGCAGGCGGCGGCTTTTGACTATTTGAAAACCCAATGGCAATTCCTGATTGATCAAGGATACGACCCATACGAGGCACCCACTGCTTTCTCAAGCTTGAATATTTCGTCCGCCAAGGAAGCGGAGATCAGATCCCATGTGGCGCGAGATCTCCAGAGATTCGCCCAAGCGCGAGACCGGCAGCGTGAAGACCCCTCGTTCGATCCTATCGAAGCGATGAGGACGGAAGCGGAAAGCGAATTCGTGCGAAACATGAGCCCGACGGAGCTTCAAGCGTTAATGTCGGCTCATGCGAAGGCAATTGAGCTTGAAAAGAATAAGAAAGCACGAACTTTCAATTCTAGGTTGGTCGGAATCGACTATGAGGCCGCAAGATGCGGATTCGATACTCTCGCCGACGACCCCGCGAAGGCGCGATTCGGATTCGCTCAGGTGGATAACCACTCCTACTGGTTTCACTTTCAAGGGCCGACGACTCTAGAGGAAGCCAGAATCTATTTTCTGCTTGCCAACGCCTGTACGTGGACGCGCGACAATCTCTGCAATGACGCGCTTGGCGAGCTCAATGCCAATTGGGTCGACGTCAGGAAACGAGAGCGCCTTGACTTGACCCCTGCGGCCGCAATTTCATCAGAGCAGAGGGGGTGCATGGCGCGCCTTCTGGACTTGCAGCCTCCTCTTCGGGAAGCGGACGTCTTGGAGACGGTTCGTAATTATTGGGCTGAAATTGCGAACCGGCGGGACGCACAAGAAGAAGCCGAACTGCGGCGACGGCGACAGAGTGAGCCCCATCCGGCCCCAGTGCCTAGCCGTTCAGTTGCGTCCGGGGATTCAGACTGCTTCTGGTCCAGCGACCTCGGCATGTGGATTTGCCGGGTGCGTCCGAAGTAGCCCAAGCTTCTCTAAAGCCCCGGCTTCGTCATCTGCTCGGGCTTGATCCAGGCGTGGAACTGGTCCTCGGTGACCAGGCCGAGCTTTAGCGCGGCTTCCTTGAGCGTCAGGCCTTCCGCGTGCGCGGTTTTCGCGATCTTCGCCGCGCTGTCGTAGCCGATGTGCGTGTTGAGCGCCGTCACGAGCATCAGGCTGCGCCGCATGAGCTCGTCGATCCTCTTTTCGTCCGCCTCGATTCCCGCCGCGCAGTGCTCCATGAAGCCCCGGCAGCCGGCCGCCAGGAGCTTCGCCGAGTGCAGGAAGTTGTGGATGATCAGCGGCTTGAATACGTTGAGCTCGAAGTTCCCCGATGAGCCGCCGACGTTGATCGCCGCGTCGTTGCCGAGCACCTGCGCGCAGATCATCGTGACCGCCTCGCTCTGCGTCGGGTTCACCTTGCCGGGCATGATGGACGAGCCCGGCTCGTTCTCGGGGATGCGCAGCTCGGCCAAGCCCGCCCTGGGGCCGGAGGCGAGCCAGCGGACGTCGTTGGCGATCTTCATCAGCGAGCAGGCGAGCGTCTTGAGCGCCCCGTGCGCGAACACGAGCGCGTCGTGGGCCGCCAGCGCCTCGAACTTGTTGGGCGCGGGCTTAAACGGCAGCCCCGTGAGCTTCGCGATGCGGGCGGCCGCCTTCGCGTCGAACTCGGGGTGCGTGTTGAGGCCCGTGCCGACGGCGGTGCCGCCGATCGCGAGCTCGAGGAGCCCCGGGAGCACGAGGTCGATGCGCTTAAGATCGGCGTCGAGCTGCGCGACCCAGCCGGAGATCTCCTGGCCGAGGGTGAGCGGCACCGCGTCCATGAGGTGCGTGCGGCCGATCTTGACCACCTTGTCGAACCGCTTGGCCTTCTCGGCGAGCGCGTCGCGCAGGCCTTTGACCGCCGGGACGA
>JACRDR010000050.1 GCA_016212845.1 Elusimicrobiota bacterium | reverse complement strand
GGGCGATGACCCGCCTCCGCGAGTCGCAGCTGCCGACGACCGCCCGCTGGACGCTCGCCGCCGCGTACCAGCTCGCCGGCGTGCGGGACGCCGCGGCCGCCCTGTCGAACGGCGCGCCGGTGGACCCGGGCGCCGGTTTCAACGAGGGCACCTACCCGTCCGTGCTGCGCGACCAAGCGATGATCCTGCTTTCCGCCGCGATCCAAAGCGACTACGCCCGCGGGAAGCCGCTGGCGGAGAAGATCTCGAAAGCGCTGGTCTCCAAGGACTGGTTCGACACGCATTCGCTCGCCTACAGCCTCGTCGCGATGAGCCGCCTGCACGAGGGAGAGAAGGCAGGCAAAGGCGTGCGCTACGAGCTCTTCGACGGCAGGGCCGCCGCGCGCGCGATCTCCTCCGACAAGTCCGTAGACGTGCTGCCCCTCGACCGGCTGGGCCGGGAAGGCGGCCGCATCCGGGTGCGAAACCCGGGCGACCACCGGCTCTACGTCACGCTGGCCGTCAAAGGCGTCCCCGCGGCGGGCGACGAGGACGACGCCGCGCAGGGGCTGCAGCTCGACGTGGTCTACCTGAACGGGAAGGGAGAACTCCTCGACGTCGCCAAGCTCGCGCAGGGCGACGAGATCACCGCGAAGGTGACGCTGACGAATCCCGGCGCGGCGAGGCTCGAGAACGTCGCGCTCACCCAGCTCGCGCCCTCCGGCTGGGAGATCCACAACGCGCGCTGGAACGGCGCGGGCGACCGCGTGCAGGAAGGCCTCGACTACCAGGACGTGCGCGACGACCGGTTGTACTCGTATCTCGCGCTCGAGCCCGGCCAGGCCAAGACCGTGACGGCGCGCTTCACGGCCGCCTACCCCGGACGCTTCTACCTGCCGGCGATCACCGCCGAACCGATGTACGACGGCACGATCCACGCGCGCGTCAAAGGCCGCTGGGTCGCCGTGGAGCGGGCGCTGTGAGACGCCGGCTCGCCGCGTCGGCGCTGCTCGCGCTCGCCGCCGCGGCCGCGTTTCGGCGCTGCCTGCCCGCGCCGCTTTTCGACGCGCCGTTCTCTCCGGTCCTCCTCGGCCGCGACGGCACGCTGCTCGACGCCCGGATCGCCGCCGACGGGCAGTGGCGGTTCCCCCCTTCGGCCGCGCGCGCGCCGAAGCTCGAGGAGGCTTTGCTTCACTTCGAGGACAAGCGGTTCTACTCGCACCGGGGCGTCGACCCGCTCGCGCTGCTGCGGGCGGCGCGCCAGCGCGCGGAGACGGGGCGCTTCGTCAGCGGCGGCAGCACGCTGACGATGCAGGTGATCCGCCTGAGCCGAAAAGACCGGCCCCGCACCCTGCGCGAGAAACTGATCGAGGCGGTCCTCGCCGCGCGTCTCGAAATGAGCCTTTCCAAGCGGGAGATCCTCGCGCTCTACTTCACCCACGCGCCCTACGGCGGCAACGTCGTCGGCGTGGAGACCGCGGGCTGGCGCTATTTCGGACGGCCGCCCGAGAGGCTGAGCTGGGCCGAGAGCGCGCTGCTGGCGGTGCTGCCGAACAGCCCGGCGCTGGTGCATCCCGGCCGCCGCCGGGGGGCGCTCAAGGAAAAGCGCGACCGCCTGCTCGCGTCCCTCGCCGAGGCGGGAAAGCTCTCGCCGCTCGAGCTGAAGCTCGCGGCGCTCGAGCCGCTCCCGGACGCGCCGCGCCCTTTTCCCGAGCTCGCGCCTCACCTTCTGGACACGCTCGCCTCGGGGGCAGGCGGGCGTGTCCGATCCTTTCGCACGACGCTGGAGCCCTCGGCGCAGCGCGCGGCCGTCGCGGTCGTCGAGCGCCGGTCCGAGGCGCTCGCGCTGCACGGCATCCGCAACGCGGCGGCGCTGGTCGTCGACAACCGCGACCGCAGCGTGATCGCCTACGTCGGCAACAGCCGGCGGACCGACTTCCGCGAGTCCGGGTTCGCGGTGGACGTGGCACGGCGCCCGCGCAGCACGGGAAGCCTGCTCAAGCCGTTCCTCTACGCGGCCGCGCTGGAGAGCGGCGAGACGACGCCGGCAACGCTCATCCCCGACGTCCCGACGCAGTACCTAGGGTTCGCGCCGGAGAACTACGACCGGACCTTTCGCGGCGCCGTGCCCGCGAGAGAGGCGCTCGCGCGATCGCTCAACGTACCCGCGGTGCGGATGCTGTGGGCCCACGGCGTCGCGCGCTTTCGCGCCCTGCTCAAGGGCGCCGGGATGACGACGCTCTGGCGCGACGCTGACGGCTACGGCCTGACGCTGATCCTCGGCGGCGCCGAGGGCACGCTCTGGGACCTGACCCGCATGTACGCCAACCTCGCGTGGATCGCCGGAAGCACGGCCGAGCCGGGCAAGACGCCCTACCGCGAGCTGAGGCTCCTGGCGGGCGATCCCGAGACGCTTCGCACCCCCGTGGAGTTCGGGCCGGGGGCGGCCTGGCTCACCTTGCAGGCGCTCATGGAGGTCTCGCGCCCCGACGAGGAGGCGCACTGGCGGAATTTCTCGAGCGCGCAGCGCGTGGCCTGGAAGACCGGCACGAGCCTGGGCCACCGCGACGGCTGGGCCATCGGCACGAACGGCCGCTACACCGTCGGCGTCTGGACGGGCAACGCGGCGGGAGACGGGCGGCCCGAGCTCACGGGCAGCGCCTCCGCCGCGCCGATCCTCTTCGAGCTGCTGGGGCGCCTCGGACCGGGCGAATGGGCGAAGAAGCCGTCGTGGGATCTCAAGGAGATCGAGGTCTGCGAGTCGGACGGGTTCCTGCCTTCCGAAGGCTGCCGCACGGTCAAACAGGCGGTACCGTTCACCGCGCGCTTCGAACGGCCGAGCCCGCATTTCCGGCTGGTGCATCTCGACCCGACCGGACGCTGGCGGGTCAACGACGGCTGCGAGTCGGTGCTCCGCATGCGTCACGAAGTCCGGTTCGCGCTCCCCCCCGCGCAGGAGTCCTATTACCGGCGCCGCGCGCCGGAGTACCGTCCGCTGCCGCCGCTGCGCGCCGACTGCCGGGAGACCGGCGGCTCGGAGCGCGGTCCGATCGCGTTCCTCTATCCCCACGAGGGCAGCCGAATCTACATCCCGGTCGATCTCGGCGAGAAGCGCGGGAAGGTGGTGTTCGAGGCGGTGCACAGCCGGAGCGAGGCGCTGCTGCACTGGCACGTCGACGGGACTTATAAAGGAAAGACCGAGGCCTTCCACCAGCTGGCGCTGGACCTGCCGCCCGGAGAGCACCGGGTGACGATCGTCGACGAGCAAGGCCGGTCGGCCTCCCGCCGGTTCACGATCCTAGAAAAGGACACCGTCGCACAGCGCTAACCAAGGTGCGTCGCACCGGAAAGTGCATAACTTTCGACCAAGTTCCTGCGGCGCGGTGCCCGAAAATTGGTACAATGCCTGCTCACGGCGCGTTCGTCTAGCGGCCTAGGACGCTGCCCTCTCAAGGCAGAGATCAGGGGTTCAAATCCCCTACGCGCCACCACCTTCCGAAAGTGCGACGCACCGGTTTTTGCAAAACTTTGCAACGGCCGGTGCGTCGCACCTTTTAGCCGCTGCGAAGAAGGCGAGAAACGCTCGAAGGCGATCGGTTAAGTAAGCCGGCGATATCCATCATCTTGCCGCCCGCTTCGACCGCGCTCCGGACGAACGCTCGACGAGCGTCGACCACGATCTTGTGCCGGCCGGCTCCGACGATTTGGTCCGGAGAGACAGCCCCCGAGCCCGCCGCCTCGGCCAGCAGCGCGGCAAGGTCGACTTTCAACCGCGGCGTTTCCGAAATCACGCTCTTCGGTTCCGCCAGCATGAACTCCGCGTACCGCTCCGGATCGCTGTCTTGCCCGCTCAGGAGCGACATGCAAAGGCTGGTCGTCACGATCGGATCGGGCGCGCCTGCGTATGCTCGCGCGCTCGAGTACGGCCACTCCTCGGGTTTGGCGACCATCCCGGCGCGAATCGGGTTGTTGTGGATGTACTTCAGGAGCGTCAGCAAGTACTCATCCCGGTCGCAGAGCTTCGCCCCATGCGGCCGATAGAACAAATGGCCTACCGTTCCGAAGCGCTTGTGGAAGTACCGCGCATACGCGGGTTCCAAGGAGTGGATGAGCCGGCCAAGCGGAATCGTTCCGACCTCGATCACGAGGTGGACGTGGTTGGTCATGAGGCAATACACATGGAGGATGCACTCGAACCGAGGCAGCCGTTCAGCGAGGAGCTTGAGAAAGTACTCGAACGCCTCCTGGTCCGGAAATAAGGTTCGCTTGCCGTTCCCTCGAAGGGTGACGTGATAGCGAGCTCCCTCAAAATGCACGCGCGGTTTTCTTCCCATATACACAAGTACGAATGAACCGCGAAAAAGTTCCCTTCTCCGACGAGGCCCCACTTGCAACACCCGGTGCGACGCACCTACTTGTGCAAAGTTATGCAACAGCTGGTGCGACGCACCGTCCTTACGAAAGGGCGGATATCCGCGCGATGTCGGCGGGGGCGAGCGTTAGCGAGGCGGCGGAGGCGCTGCTTTGGGCGGAGCCGACCTTGCTGGCGCCGGGGATCGGGATGACGCGCGGGCTCATCGCGAGATGCCACGCGACCATGACCGCGTACGGGCCGCAGGCGTACTTCTTTCCCAACTCTTCCAGCCCCGGGTCGCGGACCGCGCTCACGTGCTGGCGGTGGCCACCGACGACGGAGTACGGCAGATACGTCACGCCCTGCTCCTCGCACGCCTTCAGCAGGCCGTCGCGGTAGTCCTCGAGATCGAAGGGATTGCAGCGGTTCTGGACCGACTCGATCCGCACGATCCGCTGGGCTTCGTTGAGCTGCGCGATTGAAACGTTCGACAGGCCGACGTGCAGGATCTTCCCTTCCCCCTTCAGGCGCGCAAGCTCGCCGATCGAGTCGGCGAACGGCACCTTCGGGTCGGGCGCGTGGAGCTGGTACAAAGTAATCGCTTCGCGCTTGAGCTCGCGAAGGCTCTTCTCGCACGAGGTTCTCAGGAACGCGGGGCTCGCGGCGTTGGGCCAAGCCGGGCCGCGCCGGTCGAGGCCGCCCTTCGTGGCCACGACGACGGTCTTCACGCGACCGCACGCCTCGAGCGCCTTCTGGATCAGGCGCTCGTTGTGGCCGACGTCGCCGTCGTTGCCGCAGTAAACGTTCGCCGTGTCGACGAAGTCCATGCCCGCGTCGAAGGCGGCTCGCAGGACCTTGAGCCCCGTCTCCTCGTCCGGCCGCCCTTCCACCGAAAGCGGCATCGCCCCCAGGCCGACGGGGAACACCTTCAATCCGGTCCGGCCCAACTCACGCTTCTGCACGTTCATGACGCGAGTCTACTATACTGAGCGCATGCGCCGGCCCTTCGACTCTCCGCCGCCGGGCGGGAAGCTCCGGTGCAAAAAGACGCCCGGCGCGATCACGATCGAGCTGTCCCCCGAGCCCTGGGTCTGGCGGCAGTGGGTGCGCGTCAGCGACGCGGGCATCGAAGCGGGCGTCGACCTCCAGCTGCCGTGGGGCAGCTATCCGACCTCCGAGCTGGTGCCCTGGACCCAGGTGAACCAGATCATCATCCAGCCCACAAAGCGAGGCCGCCGCAAGATCCGGCGAAACGCGAAGCCGGACGAGTTCCCGATGATCCAAGAGCGTTCCGTGTGCGTATTCCGCTCGAACGGCGTTTTCCTGGAGCTCGGCAGCGATTTCGACCTCGGCGGCCCCGCGCTGACTTGGCTGCGCGACGGACTGTGGGCGTGGGGCGCGAAGCGCGGACGCCGGATCTTCGGCGAACTCTAGGGCAGGAGCGCGAAAAGCGCGGGCAGGCGGAACGGCTTAACGAGGTAGTGGTCGGCGCCGGCTTCCAGGGCCGCGTTCTTGTCCATCGGATAGCCCTTCGCGGACAGAACGATCACCTTCGCGCGGCAGAGGTCCTTGTCGGCCCGGATTTTGGCGCAGACTTCGTAGCCGTGGACGAGGGGCATCATGAGGTCGAGGAGCACGACGTCGGGACGAAACGTCTTCGCCTCGGCGAGACCTTCTTTCCCGTTGGACGCGCTCTTGAACTCGTAGCCGGCGCCGACGCAGGCTTCTTCCAAGAGCTGAATGAACGCAGCATCGTCGTCGATCGCGAGGATCTTCTTGCCCACGCGGGCAGTCTAGCAATCTAGCGGGGCAGGGCGACGTAAAACGTCGAGCCTTTGCCGGCCTTGCTGTTGGCCCAAAGGCGGCCGCCGCCCGCGCGCACGACGCCGAGCAGGCGTCCGAAACCGCCTATGCGGGCATTCAAGGCGGACCGCAGTTTCGGCGCCGAGAGGCCGCGGCCGTTGTCCTTCACCGAGATGAGGACGTATTCCGGGTCCGGCTGAACGCAGACTCGCACCCAGCCGCCGCGCTTGGCGGCCTGCATCGCGTTGGCGACGAGCTCCTTCAGGATGACGCGCAGTTCGGATTCCGGCAAATGGGTCTCGATACGGAGATCGGCCTCCACGCGGAACTCGATGCCTCGAGCGCGCGCCAGCTCCTCGAACTGGGCGAGGACTTCGAGCACGGCTCCTTCGACGCGGACTCCGGAGGGCATCGGGAGATTTTACCAGCCTGGCGCTCCGGCAGCGCAGTTAAGCTTCGGAATATTTGCATTACGGAATTGTGATCGCCCTATCGGCCGCCGAGGGCGGAGATGCGGATGCGGCGAAGCTCGACCGGAGACGTGGTCATGAGCCAGAGGCTGCGGCCCTCGATGGCGAGGCCCGCGGTCGGCCCGTGGCGCGGGATGAGGCCGTCGAGCGACCAGAGGCCGCGCAGCATCCAGGACTCGTCCTCGCCCGCGACGTAGAGACGGAGCGTCTTGCCCGCCTCGTCGACCACCCAGAAGTCGCGGCCATGGACGGCCAGCCCCCCGGCGACGAAGCCCTCGAGCGGATAGCGCCGCCGCAGCTTGAGGCCGGCGCCGCGCTCGTATTCGTTGATGCAGCGGGAGGCGGAGTCGAGGATCCAGAGAGCGTCGCGCGCCGCGGCGAGCGCTCGCGGCCGCTGGTACGGCTCGTGAAATGTGGCGGCCGTAGGCCGTCCGACTCCGTCTCCGTGCCGCCGGATCGTGCCGGTGCGCGAGTCCGCGGTCCACAGCACGTCTCCGGTCCAGGCGAAGGCGCCGACCGATTCGGAGTCGATGCGCTCGGCGCGGCGGACGCCGCGTCCGTCTCGCTCGAGGTGGACGAGGAGGCCGCGGGCCGCGTCGAAAGTGACGAGTTCGCCCGAGCCCGCGGCCAGGCCTACCGGCTGCTCGACCGGAGCCTTCAGCGTGACGACGCCGCTGCGTCCGTCGCGCCAGCCCTTCCAGACGCCCGGTGCGAACACGACGAAGATCCCGAGCAGGGCTCCCGCCGCGATGCGAGGGGCCCAGCGGTCGGCCCACGGCCGGACGTCGCGATGCGCGTCGACGGGAGCCGCCCGTTCGAGCTCCTCGATGTAGATACGGACGTTGCGGGCCTTCGAGCGATAGCGGGAGGCGAGCGACTCGAGCTTCCAGGCCCGGGAGGGCATCAGTCTTCCCGGTCGGAGCGAGGATCGCGC
>JACRDR010000487.1 GCA_016212845.1 Elusimicrobiota bacterium | reverse complement strand
CGGTAGAGCACTTGGTCGAGCGGCGCGCCGGTGAGCATCGACATCGCGCTCATGCGGGCGTACGCGAAGTAGTGGTAGTTCAGGGCCTCGCCGGCGACGAAAGGCATTTGGGGCGGCCAGCGCAGCTTGAGCTCGGCGATCAGGGACAAAAAGATCGACAGGTCGCTCTCGTAGGCGTAAAGGGCGGGATGCTCGCCGGGGATCTGAAAGCGAAGGTAGAACTCGAGGTAGACCACCGCCGCCAGGGCGGCGAGGAGCGCGGCCAAGGACGCCGCGTCGCCCCGGTCGGCATCGAGCAGGACCGCCTTGACGCCTCGCGAGGCCAGCAGCGCCGCGGCGCCCAGGGCCGCGAAAAAGAGCGGGTAGCCCGAGAGCAGCGCCGGCGCTCCGAGCGTCTTCGCCGCCAGAAAAAAGGCGATGCAGATCGCGTGTCCGAGCGGGACGCCGACGGCCGCCAGGCGAAGGATCCGGTTTTCCGCGGACAGCAGGCGGTAGGCGGTGACGCCGGGGAGCACGATGTAGACCAGTTCGAAATAGAGCAGCGAGAGCCAGCGCAGGTTCGTTACCGAGATCGAGATGTCGTTCATTCGCTAGAAGGCGTTTTTCGGGAGCCTGGCTCGCGGGTCGAGCGGCTTGTCTTTTTCCCGGATCTCGAAGTGCACGTGAGGACCGGTCGAGCGGCCCGTCGAGCCAAGCAGCGCGATGACCTGGTTCGCCTCGACCTTGTCGCCGGTCTTCACCTTCAGCGAGTCGTTGTGTCCGTAGAAGGTCGTCGTTTTCTCGTCGTGGCGGAGCACCAGGAGGTTGCCGTAGCCGGAGACCTGGTTGCCCGAGTACAGCACTTCGCCCGGCGCGGCGGCAAAGACCGGGACTTTGAGATCGGCCGCGATATCCAAGCCGTTGTGATTCTTGCCCCAGCGCTTGCCGTACTCGGAGCTCACGACGCCGGCTTCCAGCGGCCAGCGCCAATGGCCTTTGTACTCCGGCACGGGGAACGGCTTCGGGGCGGAAGGCTTGGGACCGCCGACCTTGACGATTTGAGGCGTCTTGCCGGGGATCACGCCGGCGTTGCGCAGAACCTCCAGGATGCCCTTGTCGTCGAGCGGCGCGCCGTCGTGGTAGCCCTTGAGGACGTGCGCGATCTTGGCGTAGCGGTCGAACTGGGGAAGGATCTTGCGCCCCGCCGGGGTCGCCTTCATCACCTCGCGAGCGACCTTCTCGGCGGACTTGCAGCCCGCCAGCAGCAGGACGACGAGGAGGAAGCGGCGCACGTCTCCTTTATAACGGAGCGGCCGGACCGCCGCAAGTAGTAGAATCGCGACATGAAAGACGAACAGCTCGGTTTCGCGACGCGCGCCGTGCACGCCGGACAGTCCGCCGACCCGGCCACGGGCGCCATCATGACGCCGGTCTATCTCACCTACACATACGTGCAGGAGACTCCCGGCAAGCACAAGGGCTTCGATTACGCCCGCACGGTCCACCCGACCCGGCTCGCGCTCGAGCGCAACCTCGCCTCCCTGGAAGGCGGCAAGTTCGGCCTCTGCTTCGCGAGCGGCATGGCCGCCACCAGCACGGTGATCGAGACGCTGTCCGCCGGCGACCACGTCGTCAGCGGCAACGACATCTACGGCGGCACGTACCGCGTCTTCACGAAGGTCTTCCAGCGGCTCGGCCTGACGTTCACGTTCGTCAACGCGTACGATCTCAAGGCGATCGAGGCCGCGATCACGCCGAAAACGAAGCTGATCTGGCTCGAGACGCCCACCAACCCGCTCCTTCAGATCGTCGACATCAAGGCGGTCGCCGACCTGGCCAAGAAGCGCGGCATCAAGGTCGCGGTCGACAACACCTTCGCGACGCCCTACCTCCAGCGCCCGCTCGAGCTGGGCGCCGACCTCGCCGTCCATTCGACGACGAAGTATCTCGGCGGCCACTCCGACGTCGTCGGCGGCGCGGTCGTGACCAGCGACCCCGCGCTCCACGAGCAGCTCAAGGTCCTGCAGAACGCGGTCGGCGCCGTCCCCGGCCCGATGGACTGCTTCCTCGTCCTGCGCGGCACGAAGACGCTCTCGCTCCGGATGGAGCGCCACTGCGTCAACGCCCGCAAGGTCGCCGACCACCTCGCCAAGCACGCGGACGTCGCGAAGGTGCATTACCCCGGCCTGGCCGGCCACCGCGGCCACGAGGTCGCCAAGACGCAGATGCGCGACTTCGGCGGCATGATCTCCTTCGAGCTGAAGGCCGACATGGACCGCGCGATGAAGATGATCTCGTCGACGAAGGTCTTCTCGCTCGCCGAGAGCCTCGGCGGCGTCGAGTCGCTGATCGGCCACCCGGCCTCGATGACGCACGGCTCCATTCCCAGAGAGGAGCGGCTCAAGGCGGGCTTGGCCGACGGCCTCATCCGGCTCTCGGTCGGCATCGAGGACGCCGACGACCTGATCGCGGACTTGGACCGCGCGATCGCGACCTCGAAGTGATCCTCCCGCTCCTCCTTTCGGCGGCGCTGGCGAGCGCGGCGGGTCCGGCGGACCTGTCGAAGCTCAAGGAGGGGGAGAAGCTCGGGACGTTCACCGCCCGCGCGGTCTACCTCGATCCGGCGGGCAAGCCCAAGGGCGCGCGGTTCCTGCACGACAGCGGGCTCGTGACCGACGTCCTGTTCTTCGAGTCGATCCCGCAGGTCTCGGTGTACTGGCGCACCCTGCCGGTCGACGACCGCGGCGAGTCCCACACGCTCGAGCATCTCCTGCTTGGCAAGGGGAAGGCGGGCCGCACGCTCAACACGCTGATGCCGATGCGGCTCGGCGACTACACCGCCGGGACGTACTCCGACGTCACGAACTATCAGGTCAACAGCGCGGCGGGCGCGTCGGAATTCTACGAGCTGCTCGAAGTCTTCCTCACCGCGCTCATCAAGCCGGACTTTACCGACGAGGAAGCGCGCCGAGAAGTCGCGCACATGGCGCCGGTCGAGGGCGAAGGCGGCAAGATCCACCTCGAGGAGAAGGGCACCGTCTACGACGAAATGAGCTCGCGGATGGAGAAGGCCGACGATCTCGCCTATTACCGCCTCGCGAAGCGGCTTTTCGGCCCCGCGCACCCGCTCGCCTTCAACCAGGGAGGCGATCCGCCGGAGATCTGGAAGCTCACGCCCGCCGACATCCGGGCGTATCACGACGCGCTCTATCACATCGGCCCGAACATGGAGTTCCTCGCGGCGATCCCGGCGTCGTGGGAACTGCCCGATTTCTTGAAGCGTCTGGACGAGGTGCTGCGCCGCGTGGAGCCGCAGACGGCGGCCCGGTCGTATCCGTCGCTGCCCGCCTTCGCCCCGGCCGCCGACCGCTCGCTCGAACTGGTGCCTTTTCCGTCGGAGGAGAAGCAGCTACCCGCCGGCGCGAGCTTCGCGTGGCCGCCGATCGCGCCCATGACGCCCGCCGAGGAAGTCCGCGCGGGCCTCGCGCTCAGCATCCTCTGCGACGGCGAGACCTCGTATCTGTATCGCGACCTCATCGATCAGAAAACCCGCAAGCTCGACAGCGGAGCCACGGGCGTCGGCAGCTACATGGGCACCGACCCGGCGACCTACGTCTCGGTGGGCGTCGGCGGCCTCCCCGCCGAAAACGTGAACGAGTCCATGCTCGGCAGGCTTTCCGAGAGGATCGTGGAACGCTTCCGCTGGCTGCGCGACCTGCCGGCGGGGAGCCCCGACCTAGCGGAGGCGGCGGAAAAGGCGCGGGCGCGCATCCGCTCGTCGCGCCGCTCCGCGCTCAAGTCGATGGACGGCCCGCCCGGCTTCGGCAATCGCGGCTCCGGCGTCGAGTGGCAGCGCCACCTCGACTCCCTCGCGCGCGAGGAAGGCTTCGCGAAGCGCCTCGACGCCGGCCTCGAGTACGACCGCCTGCTCGCGGAGCTCGACGCGGGGAAAAACCCCTGGGCCGCGGCGATCGACCGGCTCGGCATCCTGGAGCGGCCCTTCATCGAGTCCTCTAAGCCGGACGCGGAGCTCATGAAGTCCCAGCGCGAAGCCAAGCGTACGCGGGTGGACGCCGAAGCCGCGCGTCTGACCAAGACCCACGGCGGCGAGGCCGCCGCGGCGCTCGCGAAATTCAAGGCCGAGTACGAAGCGGGCGGCGCCGAGCTCGAAGCGCTCGACCGCGGCTTGCCGCGCCCGAAGTTCCTGAAGCATCCGCCGCTCGTCCTCGACGACGTGGACTGGTCCCGCGGGCGGATGCCGAGCGGGCCGACGATCATCCGCACGCGCTTCGCTTCGACCCCTTTCACCGACGTCCGGATCGCCTTCGACTTGGGCGGGATCGCTCCCAAGGACCTGGAGCTTCTCCCGCTGCTGGGCCAGGCCGCGAGCGATGTGGGCGTCGTGACGACGTCGGGGGAGACGCTCGACTACGCGCAGGCGTCGCAGAGGCTCGAGGCCGAGATCTACGGGCTGGGCGCATCGGTGAGCGTCAGCCCCCGGATGAAGCGCTACGAGTTCATGTACTCGGCCTCCGCCTCGAGCCCCGAGGAGATCGACCGCGCGATCCGGTGGCTGGGCGACTATATGGCCCGGCCTGCCCTGGGTCCCGAGCGCCGCGAGCGGCTCGTCGATCTCGTGCGCTCCTCGATCCAGGGACTGCGGGGCCTCTTCCAGCAGGACGAGGAGTACTGGATTTCGAACGCCGCGGCCGCGTACCGCTGGCAGCAGGACCCGATTTACATGGCGTCGGACAGCCCCTTCACTCAGCTGCGCCACCTCAACCGCCTGCGTTGGCGGCTGGAGGAGCCGACGGCCCCCGAGCTCGCGGCGATCCGCTCGAGCATGACCGTGGTCGAGTCGTCGGCCAAGGTCGACGCCCGGGCGGACGCATCGAGGCTCCTCGCCGGCGTGAGCGGCGAGCTGGGCGAGTACCTGCGCTGGGAGCTCGAGCATTTCCCCGAGGAGACTTGGCGAGCGGACTTGGCGCGCGTCGCTTCCGACGTGCTCGAGGACGTCGGGCGTTCGGCCGAGACGATCAAGCGGCTGGGCGAGCTCCGTTCGTCCTTGCTCGTGCGCGCGGGCGCGCGCGTGCACCTCAACGGCAACAAGGAGAACGTCGCGCGGGCCGAAAAGGCGCTCGACAAGCTCCTCCGGACTCTGCCGATGGGTTCGCCCGCGCGGCGCAAGATCGACTACGAGCCGCTGGTGGTGAAGCGGCTTCACGACCGCTTTCCCGGCCTCGAGCGCCCGGTCCACGTCGCCTTGCTCTACAACGGCACGAAGACGGGCTCGATCTCCGTCGGCGTGCAGGGCCCGGGCTACTCCTCCCGCACGCCGGGCGCGATCCTCGACATGCTCGCCTACGGCGTGCTCGCGGGCGGCGGGGCGCATTCGCTCTTCCTCAAGACCTGGGGCGCCGGCCTCGCCTACAGCAACGGGCTCTCGGCGAGCGCGTCCGTCGAGCGGGTGAACTACAGCGCCGAGCGCAGCCCCGACCTGGTGCAGACGCTTTCCTTCGTCGCGGACGTCGCGAAGAAGACCGCGCTCGACGACCCGTTCCTGCTCGAGTACAGCCTCGCCGGCGCGTTCGGCGACTATCGCGCGGGCGGGAGCTTCTCGGGACGCGGCGCGGAGATGGCGGGCGATCTCGAGGAAGACCGCGCTCCGGAGACGATCCGCAGATACAAGCGCCTCGTGCTCGAAGTGGCGCGCTCCGCGGGCGCCTTGGAGCGCGTGAAGGCGCGCTTCCCCGACGCTCTCGCGCGCATCCTCATCGGCTATCGCGGGGGCAGCGTCGCGAAGACGCCGAAGGCGGGCGCGTTCGTCGTGGCCCCGGAAGAGCTCGTCGCGAAGTACGAGACGTGGCTCAAGTCGCTGGGCGAAGCGGACCGTGTCGTCCGCCTCTACCCGCGCGACTTTTGGCAGCAGTGACGATCCCTCCGCGGTGACGGCTTGACAGTTCACGCCCTACGAGTAAACTCCTGAGACATGGCGACCGGAGACGAGCCCCTCATCGTCCGAGGCCCGGGCGGGCAGCCGCCCGATCCCGATAAGCGGAAGAAGGCGCTGTATCTCCTGGCGGCCGCCGGCGTGCTGGCCGTCGCTCTGTTGGCGCTGTTCTTGGCGAACCGGCGCTCGATCTCCGAGTCCGGGATGGTTTTTTCGGACGACGACGGCCCGGCTCTGCGGATGCCTCGCTCCGCGCAGTCGGATCAATCTTCCCTCGACCTCGCCGCGACTCCGTCCTTCGAGGACCAATTGGGCCTCGACGCCTTCATCGCCCAGGCAAAGCGCAAGAACGGACACCCCCTGGCGAAGGTGCTCGTCGACGCGATCAAGAGCGACCCGGAAGTGCGCGAAGCTTACGACGATTACCGCCAGCAGTACGGCGGCAACGCGCCGGTCGAGGGCTTTTTCAAGACGATCGCCGCGATGGAAGGATTCCAGAAGGAGGCCGCCCAAGCGATGTCCGGCGGCGGCTTCGAGCAGAGGGTGCTCTCCACCCCCAAGATCGCCAAGGCGATCGCCGAAGGCATGCGCACCTCGGCCCAGCTCAAGACGGGTAAGGATGGTTCGGCGCGCGAGGACGCGGCCGCGTTCTGGCGGCGGATGGGCGCGCTCGCCAGCCGCGCGCCTCAAAAAAACGCGGGCGGCGGATCGAACTTCGGTCCCGCGGGTGCCTACGGCAGCTCGTCGCCTGACGCCGCCGGCGTTCAAGGCGGCGGCTGGGGCGCCGGCGCGGGCGCGGGCGGCGGAACCGGAGGCGGCGGAAGCGGCGGCGGAGCCGGCGGGGGAGGGGGCGGCGGCGGAGGGACCGGAGGAGGCGGAGGCGGGATCGGTGGAGGCGGGGGCGGGAACACGACGACCGGCGGGACGGATACCGGCACCGGGAATCCGTGTCCGCGTCCGGGCGGCACTACGACGGATACCGCGACTTGCACGCCGACCGGCACGACGACCGGGACGGGGACGGGTACCGGAACCGCGACCGGCACCGGAACCGGCACCGGAACCGACACCGGAACGGAGACGAATACCGGAACGGGTCTGGGTAATATCGACGACCCGGCTTCCGAGAAGGAAAAATCGTTCTGCATGCGCTACCGGCAGTTTTGCTCGGGCAATCCGTCCCGCGTCATGCCTGCCTTTCTCCCGCTGTTGAACACGAACATCATCGACAACTGCGGCCTATGGGGCGCGTGCTACAAGCTCGGCATCTACTCGAACTGCGCCGCCTCGTGCACGGGGTTCACGACCGTGAAATCCTGCGAGGGCTCCTATGAGGAAGCGGCCACGTGCGGCTCGGGCCGCGTGACGCAGGCCGGCTGCACCAATCCCAACGATGGAGGAACAGGCTCATGGTACTGACGCGGGGGGCGGTGGTGGCCGTGTTGCTCCTGGGTCCCGCGGGGGCGAGCGCCGCGATCACGGCTCCGGCCGGGGCGCCGGCGCTCAAGCCCGTGATCACCCAGCCGTACTACAACAAGTACTTCAAGTGCCTTTTCCCGAGGGGCTGGGAAGTGCAGCATTCCGGAGACGATCTCAAGTCGACGAAAACGAAGCTCGTCGTCGCCGCGCGGCCGGGAACGAAGGTCCAGCTCAGCGTTCAATTCTTCCGTTCCGATCACCCCAAGACGCCTTCGCCCGAGGCTTGGCTTAAGGCGCACAACGCCGTGTCTATCGCCACGCGGAAGAAGCGTCTCAAGCAGCCCCTGCGCGAGGCGTACTCCTTCGAGCGGACCGTGCCGGGCGGAAAGGAATCGGTCGTCGTCCAGCAGGTCGGCGACGGGACTTCTTTCTTCGTCCTCCGCGGCTTTTCGGACGCGCGCGAGTTCGAGACTCTGCGGCCGGAGTTCGACCGCCTGCTCGAGAGCTTCCGCTACAAGCCTCTAGGCCACAAAGGGAAGGGCGGCAAGGGCAAGGGCGGTGCTGCGGGAAAAGCCACCCCCGCCAAGAAGAAGCTGAAGCTCGATCCCCGGAAGTAAGTGGACGAGCGGCGGCCGAACCGCGCCTCCGACGCCTCGCTCGCGCTCGCCGCGGCGGCCGGCGCCGGGGCGGTGTGGTGGACGACCCGCTTCGGCACCCGCGTCTTCCCCGACTCGGCGGTCTACGTCTCCGCCGCCCGCAATCTCCTTCGCGGCTCCGGCTTCGCGACTTCCACCGCCAACATGGAAGGTTTCGCGCTCTTTACGGGGACGGAACTTCAACCCGTCACCCATTTCCCGCCTCTGTACTCGCTGTTGTTGGCGGCGCTGAGCCCCTTCGGCGGCGATCCTCTCAAGGTCGCCCGGCCCTTGGGCGCCGCGCTCTTCGGCGCGATCGTGTTCCTGACGGGCCTCTCGGTCCGCCG
>JACRDR010000486.1 GCA_016212845.1 Elusimicrobiota bacterium | reverse complement strand
TCGCCGGCAAGATGTCGGTGCAGATCGGCGCGAACTATCTCGTGAAGCACAACGGCGGGCGCGGCATCCTGCTCGGCGGCGTGCCCGGCGTCAATCGCGGCCAGGTCGTCATCATCGGCGGCGGCGTGGTCGGCATCAACGCGGCCAAGATCGCGGTCGGCATGGGCGCCAGAGTCAGCGTGCTCGACATCTCGCCCGCCCGGCTCGCGTATCTCGACGACGTCTTCGGCAACTCGATCACGACGCTGATGTCCCACGACGAGAACATTCTCAACGCCGTCCTCAAGGCCGACCTCGTCATCGGCGCGGTCCTCATCCCCGGAGCGCGCGCCCCGCATCTCGTTACCGAAGAGCTCGTCAAGCAGATGAAGCCCGGCTCGGTCATCGTCGACGTCGCGGTCGACCAGGGCGGCTGCGTCGAAACCTGCGAAGTCACCAGCCACGACCAGCCCGTCATCGTCAAGCACGGCGTCCTTCACTACGCCGTCCCGAACATCCCCGGCGCCGTCTCGAATACCTCGACCTACGCGCTCACCAACGTCACGCTGAAGTACGGCCTATCGATCGCGCGGTGGGGCCTGGAAGCCGCCGTCCGCAAAGACGCCGCCCTGGCCAAAGGCGTCAACGTTTATAAGGGCGAAGTCGTCTACGCCGCGGTCGCCGAATCCGTCGGCGTGAAATCCGTGCCCCTCGGCGAGTTGCTCGAAGACGACAAGAAAGTCGCCGTCCGCCGCTAGTGCCGGATTAGTAATACCATTGGCTGGTCCTATGGCTGGAAATCAGCCACTAAGTGGTTGATTTCTGGCCACTTGGCGGTTATACATGGCGTCTACCGACGCCATCTCGGGGCGATGTTGCAGGAGGCTCTCTCCGATAGCCGGGTCGTCTTCGTGAACGGCGACCGCCAAACAGGCAAGAGCACCCTCGCCCAGGCGCTGGCGGGGGGCCCCACCCCGCTCGATACGTGACCTTCGACGACATCGGCGTCCTGGCGGCGGCCAAGACAGACACGCAGGGGTTTCTTTCCGGCTTCAGCGGACCGCTTATCCTCGACGAAATACAACGAGTCCCGGAGCTGTTCCTCTCAATCAAGGCCGAGGTTGACCCTGACCGCCGCCCGGGACGATTCTTTCTTACGGGGTCGACCAGCGCGCTGGTCCTTCCCGAGATTTCACGGACATTGGCCGGGCGCGTCGAGATACTGACGTTGTGGCCTCTTTCTCGGGGGAATTGGCTGGCGTCAAAGAGGGCTTCATCGACGGCCTCTTCGCGAGCAAGCTCGACGTGCCCGAATTCGGTCTTCTGGAGCGGAATGCGCATTGGGAGCGAGTCGTTCGGGGAGGCTATCCCGAGCCGCTGGACCGCCCACGGCCGGAAAGGCGTCGCGCGGGGGTCAATTCATATATCACCACGATCATCGAACGAGACGTGCGTGATCTCGCCAATATCGACGGTCTGGCGCAGCTTCCTCGTTTCATGCGTCTCCTCGCAAGGCGAACCGCAAGTCTCCTGAACTACGCCGAGTTGTCGCGCTCGATGGGCTTGCCGCAGACAACGCTCAAGCGCTACCCCGCCCTGCTGGAGTCGATATTCCTCGTGCACCGCCTGCCACCGTGGAGCGGAAACCTTGGAAAGAGGCTGGTCAAGTCACCCAAGGTGTTCCTGAATGAGACGGGACTGGCGGCCGGCCTGCTCGCCGTCGACGGTCCGCGCCTCGAGGCCGATGGGGTGCTTTCCGGCCCTCTCTTGGAGAATTTCGTCATGACCGAGCTCTCCATGCAGGCGATTTGGAGCGAGACGCGGCCTCGTCTGCACCATTTCCGGACCGAGTCGGGTAGGGAGGTCGATTTCGTCCTTGAGGACTCTCGCGGCCGATGCGTAGGGATTGAGGTAAAGGCCGGATCGGTCGGCGCCGGAGACATGAAAGGACTCTCGGAGTTGAGCGAAGTCCTCGGGACGAGATTCCTGCGCGGCGTCATCTTGCACACTGGCCGCGCGACCGTGCCTTTCGCCAGGAACCTTCACGCGCTCCCGATCAATGCGCTGTGGGAGCTCGGGGCCTCTCGTGTTTAGCCTATTCCCTCAGCCTTTCGGAAGTTCGAGGCCTAGCAGGAGCTCGTCGAGCGAGGCTCTGCCTTGCATTGAGGGCGATCCGCCCGATCAACACAATATCGTTACTTGATCGTTTTTTTTTCCATATGAGAGAATCTCCCAATTCCGGGTCAGGGAGTCCCTATGGCTAACGTAGCTGAGATTCTTTGTTTGACCGTATTGCTTACACTAGCAACGGCGCGAGCGCAGCTCCAAATCTCCGCTGCGGCTTCGCCTCTCCCTGATAGCGCATCAGAGGTCCTCCCATGACAACCAGGCTTCCCGTCATATTTGCGTTTGTCGTAGCCGCGGCGTGTTCCTGGCCTTCAGACTCCCAGGCGACGATTTCCACGGAATCAAGATGACCCGAGCGCGACGAGTCCCGCGACCAAGATCGTGTCCACGGGGCCGGTGAACGCGCTAAAGATAGTAGGCAACGGCAATTACGGAAGCACGTCAGGGACGTCGGGCGCCCTGTTGGTCGACTGCTCGGGAGGCTCGGGCGAGTGCGTCCAGTTTTACACGAATGCTGGCTCGCAAGCGGCGATCACGGGTGTCGTAAACATTGTCGCAAACAACACCCAATGGGATCAGCCCTCCCTTTACATCGTCGCTCCTTCGACGCTTTTTCCAGCTTCGACGATCCGGATCGACGCCGGGATTCCCACTCTGACGATGGTCGATACTACCAAGACCGCCCCGGCCGGCAAATTTCAATTCACCGATCACAACGACACGTGGAGATTCGAAGGCCGGGCGGCGGATAACTCAAGGTTCGAGACGATCTTCGTCATCAATCGCACCACATCTCCTGGCCGGATGTACATCGGCGACACTCTTGACTCCACAAAGGTAGCCGTGTCGACGCTCGACGTTTCGGGAAACCTCGCCGTCGGCATCGGCTATGCTGGAACGACCGCGGCTCCCGACAACGGCGCGATCATCAAAGGAAACGTAGGAATCGGTCTGACAAATCCCACCCACCAACTGGAGTTGGCGTCCGACTCGGCCGCGAAGCCCACGAGCAATACGTGGACGGTGGTCTCCGACCGAAGGGTCAAGAAGGACGTACGGCCTTTCGAAGACGGCGTCGACGTAATCCGAAAGATCGAGCCGGTACGCTACCGACTGAATGGGAAGGCCGGTCTCCCAAAGGACGCGGAGGGTATCGGCATCCTTGCCGAAGACATCCAGAAGATCGCGCCCTACACCGTCGGTGTGTGGAAAGCAAAGCTCGAGGCGACCGACAAAAATGCAACCTCGCTCTTGGAGTTTAATTCCGGGCCGCTGACCTTCGTCTTGATCAACGCCATTAAGGAGCAGCAAAAGGAGATTGAGGCACTTCGAGGAAGGATCGAACTCCTGGAAGGGAAGAAATAGGCCAGACAACCTCAGCTCAACATGGAGACCCGATGCAAACAACCGGTCTAGCTCTTCGACGAGCCGTGCCGCTCGCCTGGCTAATTCTACTTGGAGTCGGGAACGTGCAGGCCTCAGAAACGATTACTTTCGGAGTACCGGGATCAACATTCACCTCGACAGGCAAACTGCTCATGTCGGCTGACGGAATCCAATGGCCTGACAACTCCGTCAGCACCACGGCCTGCAACGCCTCGGGCTGTGCGGGCGCCGTAAAATCAGCGGATAATACGACGTTTGCGGGCAACAATACGTTTAACTCGAGCGTGACGTTCAACGGACTGGCCCAGATAAGCGGTCAACTCCTCATAGGGGCGGGAGCTGTCTCAAACACTTGGGTAATGATTTCCTCGGCGAACCCTGATCGCGCGGCGCTTGTCGACTTTCAGGGGCTTTCGTCGAGCTATTCGTACAGGCTTGAGTATGTGAATTATTCTACGGCGAACTACCATTTAACGGTCGGATTCAATTCGGACACCACCACAAGCTACAAGAGGAACAATCTCACGGTGAACCAGGGACCCTCCGTCGACTACAGTTTCTCGGAACGGTCTTGCTTCTTGGATTCCGCTTATAGCGGGTATATGGTGCAGGCGAACTCGGCGATTTCGGGGGCTTTCACCATTAGGGCGAGGCCTAGCACCCCTAACACGCTCCTTGCGTACGGCGACAGTGTTGCTGAGCTCTGGTTTGATTCTGGAGGATATACACCGCGTTTCGCGGTCTCGTGCACCTATGCGGGGTCGAGCTCGCTATCGACTATAGAAATCAAATGCACGACGGCCGGAACCGGAACGGCGCCTAACCAAAACTGCTCGCTGATCGGGCATTTCGAATTGTGGAGAGGACCGGCGTGGCCGTGACCGGAAAGATTAGCCCAAAGAGCGACAAGCCTCCCCTGAAGGGCGCCTTGATGCTCGGCGTCTTGGTTATATTGAGAGGTCCAGTAGCGTGGGGGCAGCCCGTACCAGCGCCCCTGTCCGATGCGCCGGCGGCGCAGGTTCTCATTCTTCCGCCGGCTCCGAAGTCTGAGGCGGTTAGTGGCCTGTCTCAGATCCGCGTGATCGAAGTGTTCAAGGAAGGGGGCGGGGTGCGGGTCATCCTGCAAAGTGATCGAGCGCTTGTCGCGGGGCGATCGTTGTTCGCCGGGCCGGATGAAGCGCCCGTGACCGTCGGCGATCTGCTCTCGGAGTCCGGCGGATTCTTCTACTACGGCGCATCCGCCCATGAGCGAGGGAGTCTTTCCCGGGGCGATATCGCGTTAGAGCAGAAGACGCGGCCTTCGGTCGGGCCCTCGAGGCTTACATTTCGATTTAAAGATATGTTCAAGTTTGGCCCCGAGAAGCACACGGCGGCGGTGACCGCCGTGCAGGGCGACCGGGCCATGATCGATCGTGGGACTCTAAACGAGATTCATGAGCGCGATCTGTATCGAGTGTACGACGCTAGCGGTTCTTATAAAGGGCTGCTGGAAATCGGCGGCCTTGGAGATACGCAGTCTTCTGGGAAGCTTTACAACGCTTTTGAGGATCGCTGGAAGCGCGCGCTGGAGACCAAGCCCGGCGACAAGGCGATATTTGTCGGGCAGCGCCGACTGCTGGGCCTCGGACTTGTTGCTGGTAGCCGCTTTGCCCGAAAGCAGGCCTTGTACGCGTTTGATAAAGGACTCGGAGCGGGGCTGCTTTGGAACATCACTTTTTTCAACGGGTGGGGTCTCGAAATGTTGTTCGGTCAATATTCGATCGAGAGTAAGGACTCATCGTTGCTTGCGAGAAGCCCTGGCCCAGGGTTCTTGGATCGAACGGTGATCGATGACAGGGCCGCCAAGTTTATCGCTCCTACCTGGGTGAAGAAGAATTTCTTCTATCCAGCTGTTGTCTCGCCCTTTCTCGGCGCGGGACTGAGCTATTTCGACGGCTACCATTCCTTCGAGACGTTCGGCGTGAACGGAAAAAGCGAGGGAATCGAAAAGAAGAGTGTTCGGTCAGTTGCTCCCATGTTCGGAGGGGGGATCGAATTCTTTCCAGTGCGATTCTTCCGAGTCCGAGTGGATGCACGTCATTTTATTTCACCGAGGATTACTTCGCGGGAGAACCAGTTCTCTACCGAAAGCACCTTCTATTCTTTCGGTATTTTGACCGCCTGGTGAATTGACGGCCGGTCAGCCGTTCGGAAGTTCTGTCCCGGCCCGGTGCTCCGCCGGACGTTGTCGAATGCAAATGGACGGCGTCCGCTTTCGATCCCTCCGGCCTTCAGGTCTTCCGGCCGCTCTATCCGAAGGGAAAGAATCTAGTTGTCTGCCGGAAAGTCGAGCGTACCTTCGGCTCCTTGCGCGTGCGCTTTACCGGCCTTGCCGGGCTGGGCTAGAGCCGGTCAGCCTTTCGGCAGCTCGAGGCCGATCAGCAGCTCGTCGAGCGCCGACGGGTCTGTGACCGGCGCCTGGCAAGCGTAGTCCGTGCAGACGTAGGCGGTCGCTTTTCCGCCTTTCTTCTTCACGTCCTTGAGGAAGGGCAGCCAGCGCGCCATCTTCTTCTGGCCGTCTCCGCCGTCCGCTAGGACGATCACCGCGTGCGGCAGGAGACGCGCCCGCACTCGAGACAGCAGCGCCTCGGTGTCGGGCGCGCCGAGCTCGCCCGCTACGACGATCTCGCGGGCCTTCGCGCGGTGGAAGTCGAGGGCGACGAGCATCTGCGGCAGCGACCGCGGACTCTCCTTCATCTGATCGGCGAAGAGCTCGAGCGTTTTGTCCGCCGCATCCCGCAGGTCTTCACGGCCGGTGAGCACCGAGAGCCGCAGGAGGGCGATCGCCGCCACGGAGCTCGCGGAAGGCTCGACGTTGTCCTGGCTTTCCTTCATTCGCACGAGAAGACGCGCGTCGTGGTCGGAGGCGGTCATGTAGTAGCCGCCGCCGATCGGATCGTAGAAGAGCCGCTGCAAAGTGTCGGTCAGCTCTAGAGCCCACTCGAGCCAGTGCGGATCGAAATCGGTCTCGTAGAGGTCGATGAGGGACTGGATGAGGAAGGCGTAATCGTCGGCCACCGCCGGCCCTCCCGCCTCGCCGTCGCGCCAGCGCCGCGCGAGTCGGTGCGTTTTCTGGTTCCAGAGATTCTTGTGAAGGAACCGGGCGCCCGCCTGCGCGGCTTCCAGGTACGTCTTTTCGCCGAGGGCTTGCGAGGCTTTGGCCAGCGCGGTGATCGCGAGCGCGTTCCAGGAGACGAGGACTTTGTCGTCGAGATCGGGACGCTTGCGCGTGGCCCGGGCCTCGAAGAGCGCGCGGCGGCCGCGTTCGACCGCCTGCTGGGCTTCGTCGACGGACGTTTTGCGCTCGTGCGCGGCTTCCTGCAGCTCGAGGTCGAGATAGAGGACGTTGCGGCTCCCGAACTCGTTTTGCGGGTCGAACATCACGTTGCCGCCGGGCCGCACGCCGTAGCGCAGGCAGAAGAGCTCGGCGTCCTTGCCCAGGAGGGAGGCGATCTCTTCTTTGCTCCAGATGTAGAAGGCGCCCTCGGCCTTGTGGCCCTGGGGCTCGCCGGGCGGCGGCGCGCTGTCGGCGTCTTCCGCCGAGAAGAAGCCGCCGTCGGGGTGCCGCAGGTCGCGCAGGATGTAGTCGAGCGTTTCGCGCGCGACGCGCGCGAACTCGGGCTCCTTGGTCAGCACGAACGCTTCGATGTAGTTCACCGCCAGCTGGGCGTTGTCGTAGAGCATCTTCTCGAAGTGGGGGACGTGCCACTGCTCGTCGGTGGAGTAGCGGTGGAAGCCGCCGCCGATGTGGTCGTAGATGCCGCCCGCCGCCATCGCTTTCAGCGTCGCCGCCGACATGTCGAGCGCTTTCTTGTCGCCCGTGCGCGAGCGCAGGCGCAGCAGCAGGTTGTGGTTGACCGGCATCGGGAACTTCGGCGCCGAGCCGAAGCCTCCCCAGGCCGCGTCGTAGGCGTTCGTGAACTCGTCGAGCGCCTTATCGAAGGAGACCGCCTCTTTCGGCACGCCGTCGCCCATCGTCGCGGTGAACTGCTCGAGCGCCAGCCGCAGCTGCTCGCCCGACTCCCGGATGCGGTCGCCCTGCGCCTTCCACGCCTGGGCGACCTGCTCGAGCACCTGGGCGAAGCCGGGACGACCCCAGCGCGTGTCCGGAGGGAAGTACGTGCCGCCGAAGAACGGCTTTAAGTCGGGAGTGAGAAAGACGTTGAGCGGCCAGCCGCCCTGGCCGGTGAGCGCCTGCACGGCGGTCATGTAGATGCGGTCGATGTCCGGCCGCTCCTCGCGGTCGAGCTTGATCGCCACGAACTCGCGGTTCATGATCTCGGCGATCTTGTCGTTCTCGAACGACTCGCGCTCCATCACGTGGCACCAATGGCACGTGGAGTAGCCGATGGAAAGAATGACCGGCTTGTTCTCTTTGTGGGCGCGCTGGAACGCCTCCTCGCCCCAGGGATACCAGTCCACCGGGTTATGGGCGTGCTGGAGCAAGTAGGGGCTCTTTTCGAGTCCTAAGCGGTTGACCTTTCGGTTCATGGGGCCATTATACGCGACGCGGCCGGACCGGGGTGGACCGGCGGTGGTACGGCCTAAGCTAGATTATGTGAAGATTAGCGGCGCGCGAAGAGCAAGAACGCGTACGTGTCGAAGAGCTCGTCGATCGTCAGGTTGTCGGCGACGACGTCCATCGAGCCGCCGTTGCAGTTGCCGAAGATCTTGCCGGAGACCTCGTTGTAGACGAGGTGGCAGGGATAGCCGCTCGCGCCGCCGTCGATCCGGCCCGTGGACGGGTCGAACTTCAGGTCGACCGGGTGGCCGCCGATGCCGCCCTTCAACGTGCGGGCGTTGGAGTCGTAGACTACGTTGATGAGGCCGCCGGAGAGCGTGCCGGCGTCCCAGTCGTAGCTGACCTTGATCGGAGAGTGGTTCGCGCCGCCCTCGATGAGGCGCGCGTCGAAATCGATCGTCAGGTCGACGTCGCTGCCATTGGCGACGCCCGTGATGCGGCCCTGGACTTTGTTGATCGTGACCGTGAAGTCGGCGCCGTTGGACGTGCCCTTGATCGTGCCCCAGCCGCGGCGGCGGGGGTTCGAGACGCGGCCTTGGGCGGCGGCGAGCGCGAGCTTCGGCTGCGACGTCGCGCCGATGGAGGCGGCGAGTTTCACGAAGGAGCGGCTCTGGGTCACTGCGTCCTCGAGTCCGGTCGCGCCGCACACGGCGGGAAGGGCCAGGATCACGGCGAGAAGGGGGGTGGTGAGAGCCATCGGGTGTTGCCTCCGGGACGCGTATTATACCACGGTGCCGGACTTCTGTAACGGAGTAGGACCTTCCCCTATAACGGGAACGGCTCGCCGTCGAGCGGGTGCACGATCTCCCGAACGTTCGTCCCGTCGGCCTCCACTTCCAAGGTGTGATGCAGCCGTCGTTCGACGGTCAGCGGGAACAGCGGAGACCCGCCGCCGCCGGTGAGGATGTACGTGACGCCGCGCCGCTCGATGCGCCCGAGACCGTGGATGTGGCCCATGTAGACGCGGGAGACGCCGCGGCGCTCCAAGATCTCCATGAATTCCCTGGCGCCCGCCTTGAAGCCGCCCACGCCTTTCGTCCAGGCGGTCAGATGCACCGGAGGCATGTGGGTGATGACGATCTTCTGGAGCTTCGTATCGAGCGCTTCGTCGAGCCATTCGAGCTGGCGCTCCTTCATCCGGCCGGCGCTCGAGTCGACGACGACGAAGCGCACCTTGCCGCCGACGTCGTACCAATAGTTGGGCGGCCCGAAGAGCCGCTGGTAGAGATGGGAGTTCGTGACGCCGTGCGGCTTGTGGCGATCGTGGTTGCCGAGCGCGGTCAAAAACGGCGCCGGGGCGCCGACGCGCTCGAGCATCGCGAACAGCGCGCGGAAATGCGAGGCTACGCCGCGGCTTACCGCGTCCCCGAGCTGGAAGACGAAATCGCCGCCGCGCTTTTGGGCCGCAGCCAGCTGGCGCTCGAAGACGTCCGGCTTGTTGAAGAGCATCCTCGAGAAGAAGAATCGGCCCGGCTCGGCGTCGCCGATCATTTGAAATCGCACCGGGCCTTCCGGGCGCGCGGCGGCGACCTCGGCCACCCGCTGCAGCTGCGCTTTCGTGCGCCACGGGCGGGACAGGGCCGCGAGGTCGCGCTCGCTTTCCTGGGCGGGCGGTACGGGGCCGTCGCCGAGGAATCGCGGCGGCTCGGCGGCAGGGGCGGCGCCGTCGAAGAACGCGGGCAGGTTCGCGGGGGCGAGCCACTTCATCGCGGGCTTCAAGAGCCGGAGTATCGGCGCGGGGGCGGAGAGAAGGGGCGTGGAAGCCGGCGGAACGGTCGCGGAGACGCCCGCCTGCGCCGCCGCCGCCCCGGCGATGGGGAAGGCGGGCAGCCCAATGGCGCGCTGGGCGAAAGCGGCATGCGCCAACAGCACGACCCAAACCGCGGGAGCCATGAGCGGATAGTCTAGCGAAGCGCGGAGCCGCCGCCGACGGGCGAAGGACCTAGAGCACTATGGTAGAATCGGCCCATATGCTTCGACTACTTCCCGTACTGCTCCTCGCCCCCGTCTACGCTTTCGCCGAGCCCTCCGAGCTCGAGCGCCTGCAGAAGCTGCAGGCGCAGTTCGCGCCGGTCGAGATCACGGCCGACGTCTCCAAGCTTCCCGACAACGAGAAGCAGGCGCTCGGCAAGCTGGTCGAGGCCGCCAAAATCATGGACGCCCTCTTCCTGCGCCAGTGCTGGGCCGGAAACGAGTCGATGCTCCTCGCGCTCCTGCGCGACGCGAGCCCGCTCGGCCAGGCGAGATTGCGCTACTTCCTGACGCAGAAGGGTCCCTGGGACCGCCAGGACCACAACAAGCCGTTCATCCCGGGCGCGCCCGAAAAGCCAGCGCAGGCGGACTTCTATCCCGTCGGCGCGACGAAGGAGAAGATCGAGAAGTGGATCTCGACCTTGCCGCCCGCCGACAAGGAAGCCGCGACCGGCTTCTTTTCGACGATCCGCGTGGGCAGCGGCCTGAAGGTCGTCCCTTATTCCCAGGAGTACGCCAACGAACTCGCGCTCGCCTCGCGCTTGCTCGGCGAGGCCGCCGAGCTGACGAAGCAGCCGTCCCTCAAGCGCTACCTCGAGGGCCGCGCCGCGGCGTTTTTGACCAACGATTACTACGCCTCCGACGTCGCGTGGATGGAACTCGACGCCTCGATCGAGCCGACGATCGGGCCGTACGAGACCTACGAGGACGAGTGGTTCGGCTACAAGGCCGCCTTCGAGGCGTTCATCACCCTGCGCGACGACGCGGAGACCCAGAAGCTCCAGAAGTTCGGCAAGGAGCTGCAGGGCCTCGAGGACAACCTGCCGATCAAGCCCGAGTTCCGCAACCCGAAGCTCGGCGCGCTCGCGCCGATCCGAGTGGTCAACCAGGTCTACGCCTCAGGCGACGCCGACCGCGGCGTGACGACCGCCGCCTTCAACCTGCCCAACGACGAGCGGGTCACGAAGGAGAAGGGCTCCAAGCGCACGATGCTCAAAAACGTGCAGGAAGCCAAGTTCAACGTCGTGCTGACGCCGCTCGCCAAGCTCGCGCTCGCCAAGTCCGAGCGCGGCAAGCTCGACTTCGAGTCCTTCTTCACGCACATCCTGATGCACGAGGTCATGCACGGCCTCGGGCCGCACGAGGTCTACGGCCAGAAGGACCAGACCGTCCGCAAGGCGCTGCAGGACGTCGCCGGAGCGCTCGAGGAAGCGAAGGCGGACATCTCCGGCCTCTGGGCGCTGCAGCGGCTCATCGACAAGGGCGTGCTCGACAAGTCGATGGAGAAGACGATGTACGTCACGTTCCTCGCCTCCGGGTTTAGGACGCTTCGCTTCGGCGTCGCCGAGGCGCACGGCCGAGGGATGGCGCTGCAGATGAACTACCTGCTCGACAAGGGCGGCTTCACCGTGACGCCCGACGGCTGGTTCGCCGTCGACGCCTCCAAGATCAAGGGCGCGGTCGAGGCCCTGACGCGCGAGATCATGGAAGTGCAGGCGAAGGGCGACTACGCGGCGGCCAAGGCGCTTTTCGAGAAGTACGGCGCCGTGCGGCCGCAGGAGCAGGCGGTCATCGACCGGGCGAAGGACCTGCCGGTCGACATCGCGCCCCGGCACACGACGGCGGAGTCGCTGCTCGCCCGCTAGCGGATGATCAGGAGGCGGCCCGAACGCCGCCCGCCTCCGGCGCCCGAGGCGTAGTAGAGGAAGTAGCCCGAGCGGACGGGCTGTCCCAGGTCGTTGTTTAGGTCCCAGACCGCCGTGCCGTCGAAGGACGGCAGCGTCCGGACCGTCGCGCCGGACAGCGAGACGATGCTGACCGAGGCGCCGGGAACGAGGCCCGTGATCGTCAGCGGGCTGCCCGCGTGCCGGTCGTGCCTCCAGGGGTTGGGGAACGCCGGGCTCGACGGCGTCCCGGCGACGGTCGGCGGCGGAAGCGGAGGCGGCAAGGGGAATCCGCCGAGCGGACCGGCTCGCTCTCCCACGGCCTCCACCGTCGTGCCGAGGGCCGCGCGCTCCTTCAGCCAATCCAGGAAGCAGACGAGCGTGTAGGAACTCACCGCGTTGTCCGCGCAGCCGTCGCAGACCTTGTGGAAGACCAGCACGACCCAGCCGCCGCCGGAGGCTTCGGCCTTTTGCACGACGCGCTGCAAATCCTCGAGGGTCGTCGTCCTCTTCACCGAGTCCGGCGTGCGTACGGCGTACGGGTCTTCGGGCGGGTCGGTTTCGGCGTCGGGACAGCCGGGGCAGCCGATGTCGCCGACGATGCGCGCGGTCCGGTAGCCGCAGGCCTCGACGGTGCGCTGCGCGTCCCTATTAAAGCTGCCGAAGGGAAAGGCGAACGACCCCGGCAGGAACCCCCATTCGGCGAGCTTCGCCCGGTCGAGGCAGATCTGCCGCGCGCGCTCCTCATGGGAGACCGCGGCCATGTCCTTGTGGTTGAGGGTGTGGCCGCCGATCTCGTGGCCCGCGGCCGCGATCGCCCGCAGCTGCGCGAGCGACAAATAGTACTCGCTCGTCCCGATCTGTCCGCTGTTGATGTAGAAGGTGCCCTTCATGCCGCGCTCGGCCAGGAGCGCGCTCGCGAGGACGTGATCGGAGGTCCCGTCGTCGAAGGTGAGGCTCACTACCGTACGCGGAGGCTGGGGGGGCGGAGTTTCCTGAGCCGAAGCGAAGCGGGCGAGGAGCGCCAGCGACAGGAGTGAGGCGAAGAGACTCCTCGGCATGGCCGCATTGTAGGACCGCGCGGCGGGAATTCCGACTCGCGCCTTGTAAACTCGCCTTGATCGTCCAATGGCGTCACGCTGTCGTCACATTCCGCGTGGGAATTGATATAAACCTCGCACCATGAGAGTCCATCGCCTCTTCGCCGCCGCCGTCCTCGGTTTCGTCCTTTGCCGCCCCGCGTTCGCCAAGGACCCGATCGTCATCGTCGAGGCCAACGGCTCGCGCGCCGGCTACGGACGGGAGGGCATCATCCAGTTCGCGAAGGACTACGAGCTCAACCCGCGCACCCTGACGCTCGAGGTCCTCAGCCACCCGTTCAACTTCAACGTGTTGGCCGGAGCCGGGGCGAACGTCACGTCATTTCAGTTCGTCAGCTCAGAGCTCGGGATCAACGAGACCTTCAACGGCGCGAACACCGCCGCGATTATTTCCGCGTTCAAGGACTACCTCAAGAGCTCCGGCTTCCTCGAGAAGTTCGTGCGCCTCATCAACACGGGCGCGGGCGCGCAGCTCTCCGGCGGCCCGACGAGCACGATCGGCATGGTGGTCAAGCAGACGTTCCACGACCAGATGTTCAGCCAGGTGCGCACTCTGGAGCAGCGGACCTCGAACGTTCCGCCCGGCACGGACCCGTCCTTCTCCGGCGGCTTCGCGCAGTTCTCCACCGACGGCTTCGGCGGCAAGGCGTTCTCGTTTACGCCCGGATTTACGCTCGACTTTGGCGCGAAGAAGGACAAGAAGCTGAAATTCAGCATCCCGCTGAGCCAGATCGACCTCGAGGGGCTCAAGACCTACCGCGCCGGTCTCGGCATCCAGTACCTCTACCCGGTGTACCTCCCGGACGGCTGGACGTGGACGGTCGGGCCGGGCCTCTCCTACACGGGCACGGTCTCGCTCGACCTTCCCAACTACACCGGCCTCATCGGCGGCGCGATGTCGACCGGCCTGCAGAAGGACTGGACGCAGACCTTCGCCGGCGTGGCCGCCTACTACGGCCGCTTCAACAACCTCGGCGGCCTCAACACGAACATCCAGGCGAACATCTTCGGCTGGGGCACGCAGGTCGGCTATCGCCTGGGCCAGCGCTGGGTCACCGCGCTGCAGCTCGTCGGCCTGCACGAGCGGGTCGCGGGTTTCCAGATCCAGACCTACCACACGCTGGGCACGGCTTTCTCGTACAAGATCCTCAACAAGTTCGACCTCACGTTCTCGATCTCGAAGCTCATGGGCCTGCCCAAGCAGCGCTACCTCGACTTCGGGCTGGGCTCGGCTTGGTTCTTCTAATAAAGGAATAGGCTGGCGAAGGTTCCGGTCTTCCCCCATACTCTGGGGGCATGATCGAGCTTTCGGACATCCTCAAGGCGGCGCTGGAGCAGCGCGCTTCCGACATCTTCGTCGCCAGCGACCAGCCGCCGATGATCAGCGTCTCGGGCACGCTGGCGGTCCTTCAGGGCTTCGAGCCGATCCCGGGCCGCGAGGTCGTGCGCATCATCATGTCGAACCTCTACGAGGAGCAGCGCCGCATCCTCCAGGAGAAGCTCGAGCTCGACTGCTCCTTCGCGCTGCCCGGCCTGACCCGCTTCCGCATGAACCTGACGACGCAAAAGAACGGGCTGCACGCGGTCATCCACGCGATCCCGCCGCAGATCCCGCACCCCGACGATCTCGACCTCCCGGACGCGGTCACGAAGCTCTGCGACCTGCCGCGCGGCCTGGTGCTCGTGACGGGGCCTTCGGGTTCGGGCAAGTCCACGACGCTGCTCTGCCTTCTCGAGCTGATCAACCAGAAGCGCAACGTCCACATCGTCACGGTCGAGGACCCGATCGAGTTTTCGTTTTCCGCCAAGAACGCGCTGATTTGCCAGCGCGAGGTGGGCACGCACACGATGTCGTACTCCGCCGCGCTCAAGTCCGCGGTGAAGCAGAAGGCCCACATCGTCATGATCGCCGAGCTGCGCGACATGGAGACCGCCGAGGCGGCGCTTCACATCGCGGAGGCGGGCTCGCTGGTTTTCAGCACGCTCTCGACGACCGATTCCATGCAGACGGTCGAGCGCATCGTGAACCTCTTTCCGCCGGAGCGCCACCGCCAGACGAACCTCCGGCTCGCCGCGAACCTCAAGGCCTCGATCTCGCAGATCCTGCTGCCGCGCGCCGACGGGGCGGGACAGGTCGCCGCCCGCGAGATCATGTTCGTGAACCCCACGATCGAGACCGCGATCCGCGAGGGCAAGACTCCGGCGATCTACAACGCGATCGAAGCCGGCGCGGCCGCGGGCATGATCAACATGGACAAGTCGATCCTCCGCCTGGCCCGCAACAAGGTCGTCACCTTCCAGGCCGCCCTCGAGCGCTGCCTCCACCCCGAGGCGATGCAGTCCGCGCTGTCCGCCGTGAAGTAGCCGAAAGACCCACCTACTTCCTGGCCAAACGCTCCATGCGTAGGAAAGCGGTTGGGCGTATAATCCTTATCGCGTGAAACATTTACTCCTGTCTATCGCCGTATTCTGGGCGGCTTTGCCGGCCCGGGCCCAATCCCCTTCGGCCGCCGACCGCCTCCTGCGAACCCGCAACGCCGCCGAGAAGGCCGCCTCCGGAAGCACCGCGGAGTCCGCCCATTTCGGCGCCGTCGGCTACGATGCCGCCGCCGGAAACCTCGAGCCCGCCCAGGCCGTGCAGGGCTCGGCCAGCAGCGGCGCGAAGAACTCGGGAGTCGCCAAAAAGGCCGCGGCGCCGGCGCCCCGGTCGTCGGGACGCTTCTCCGGCGGCCACCTCGGGCCGTATCCCGAGAGCGATTTCGTCCTCACGACCGGCCGGACCTGCAACGGCTGCAACGCGCCGAAGGAAGGCCTCTGGTACTTCCCCGACGACGTCATCGCGGTCCCGAAGGTCGGCAAGCCGGCGATCGTCTGGATCGGCTCGCACGAGATGCTCGAAGGCGTCCGGATGTCGAAGGACGGCAAGTCGATCGTGCTCAACGACGGCTCCGTGGTACCTCTCGAATTGACGCCGAAGCTGCCGTCGAACCTGTCCTTCTACGACATCACCAGCACCGCCTACTTCCAAAACCGTCCTCTGCGCATCCGCGGCGAGTGGGCGGTGGAGAACGGCGTCCGCAAGTTCGTCGCGCGGACGATCTGGCCCGAGGATTTCCGGGTCGACCTCAACAACCTCGCGACCGAAAAAGCGGTCTCCGAGGAGGACATCTCCGCGCTCGTCTCGAAGGACGACGGCGGCGCCCGCACTCCCTTCAAGACGACCGTGCTCTGGGAAAAGGCCGGCGCGGGCCGCGCCTGGGGCGGCAAGCCGGTCATGGGCATGATGCTCAACGGCGGCCAGGGCGACGACGACGAGACGCACGCGGGCCACTACAGCATGTTCACCGGCAAGTTCGGCCCCAACGGCGAGATGTCCGACTGGATGTACGACAACTTCTACGACATGGACCAGTACAGCGAGAAAGGGATCATCCCCAGCATGGTCCCGATGGACAAGTACATGGCCGACCTCAACAGCGGCCAGTCCTGGTACCGCCCGACGGACGTCATTGTCGCGGTGCTCAAAGACGGCGCGATCCCGCTGCGCATCCAGGAGCAGTACAAGGATTTCTACCAGAAGTACTACGACCACTCGGTGAAGTACAACCGGGCGACCAAGCCGTGCGCGTCCTTGGTCATCGACCTGCTCCGCGAGGACAACGGCTGGAACATCCCGACGCGGGGCCCGACCGACGTGATCACCGCCCGGCTCTTATCGACGCTGGTCGGCGTGGGGAGCGGGGACCGTAAAGCCGGGCAGGACATGTACACCTTCATGCGGCAGGAGCGGACTCGCCTCTTCCCGCGCGCCGCTTTCGAGGCGACCGGCTCGGATCTACTGAAGCTGGCGGGCGCCCAGGGCTCGTCCGTCGACCGGCAGCTGACGCCGTTCGAGAAGGAGCTCCAGGAAAACCTGATCGCGATCCTCTACGTGCATCTGCCGCAGATCCCGTCGAGCCGGGCCTTCGGCCTGCACCCGATCGAAGACACGGTGGACTACTTCCACCGCGTCCCCCTCAGCCACTCCAAGTGGAAGGTCGGCGGCCCGACGTCGCCGCGGCCCTTCCCGCCGCCCCACTGACTGGGGTCAGGCACTTCGTCAGCATTTGCCGTCAGCATTCTCCGTAAGCTGACGGCAGGTTGAGAATACTGACGTCAAATACTGACGAAGAGCCAGACCCCTGGCTACCTGATCGTCTTTAGGGCCTTC
>JACRDR010000476.1 GCA_016212845.1 Elusimicrobiota bacterium | reverse complement strand
CACCTTTTCGCCCAGCACCGCCGCGGCCATGGAGCGGTTTCGCGCGACGACCTCGTTGAAATCGATCCGCTTCTTGTCGGCGTCGCGCTGCCGGCTGAAGGTCAGGAGGCGCAGGACGAGGCCGGCCGCGCGCTTGGAGGCGTTGACGATGGAGCCGGCGTCGGCGGCGGCCGGATCGTCGGGGCGCAGCTGCTGCTGGATGAGCGCGGCGAGCCCCATGATGCCCGTCAGGATGTTGTTGAACTCGTGAGCGACGCCGCCGGCCAGCCGGCCCACCGCGTCCATCTTCTGCGCGACGAGCAGGTGGCGGTCCTTCTCCCGCAAGGCGCGCTCGGCGGCGAGCGGCTGGGTCATGTCCTCGGCCATCACGAGAAAGGCGTCGCGGCCCTCGAACTCGATGCGGCTCGAGGTGACGCGCACCGGGAGGGTGGTGCCGTCCTTGCGCATTTGCGTCCAGACGCCGTTGTGGGTGACGCCCTTGTCCTTCGTCTTCTTCAGCTCGCCGACGCGGGCGAGGAAGCGTTCGCGCTCCTCGGGCGGCCGGAGGTCCGTCGCGCTCAGGGCCAGGAACTCGTCTTTCGAGTACCCGTACTGCTCGAGCGAGGCCTCGTTGACGGCGAGGAACTTCAGGTCGGAGACGGCGAAGACGTAGAGGGGGTTCGGGTTGCGGTCGAACAGCAGCCGGTAGGCGTCGCCGGACGGGGTCTTGACTGACTTCCGCGCGCTCGGCATCGGGGCGACCCCGAGTATAGCATTTGCTTTGTCAATGGGAAGATGGACTTTAGTCACAGGAGCGTCTCTACTTCACGAGATCGAGGAGCAGCTTCACGAACAGGCCGGAGCAGACCAGCAGGATCGCCGGACGGATCGCGGCCGCGCCTCTTTTGAGTCCCAGCTGCGCGCCGACGGTGTGGCCGAGGATGCTGACGGCCCCCATGCCGAGGCCGAGGCGCAGATCGACCCGGTCCGCCCACAGGAACGCGGCCAGCGCCGAAACGTTCGAGGCGAGGTTGAGGACCTTGGCGCGCGCGGTCGCGTCGAGCAGGCCGAACCCGCAAAAGCGCGTCAGCGAGAGGGCGAAAAACGTGCCGGTGCCGGGCCCGATGAAGCCGTCGTAGGCGCCGATCGACGCGCCGACCGAGAGCGCCTCGGGCGTCGCCTCGCGCCTCGGCTTTCCGGCGGGCTCGGGCGGAGGTTCCCGGTGCGTATGCACGAGGAAGCCGACCACCGGCAGCACGACGAGCAGGAGCGGACGGATCCACTTGGGATCGACGAAGAGCGCGACCCGCGCACCCGCGAGCGAGCCGATCAAGGACGCCGCGACGACGGGCAAGAAGGGGAAGAGCGGGAGCTTCAGCGTCCGCCAGTAGCGCGCCGCGGAGGCCACCGTCCCGATCGAGGACGCGAGCTTGTTGGTGCCGAGCAAAAGCGCGGGATTGAGGCCCGCGGCCAAGTACGCCGGGAGCGTGATCAGCCCGCCCCCGCCCGCGAGCGCGTCCACCACGCCCGCGAAGAACACGAGCGCCGCTAGCGCGGCGAGGGTCCCGGCGCTCATCCGAACACGCTCCGCCGCCGCGAGCCGGAGAGCAGCGCGCGCAGGAAAGCCATCCCCGCGAGGAAGCCGCCGACGTGCGCCCACCAGGCGACGCCCGCCGCCTCGCCGACGGTCGAGCCGAGGTAGAGCTGCGACACGAACCAGAACGCGAGGAAGACGAACGCCGGGATCTCCGTCCGGTAGAGGAATACGAACACCGGCACGAGGGTCGTTACCCGCGCGCGCGGGTACAGCAGGAAGTAAGCGCCCAAGACCCCGGCGATCGCGCCCGAGGCGCCCACGACCGGCACCGGCGAGCCCCAGGCGGCGGCGAGCTGCGCCGCGGCCGCCGCGACGCCGCACAGGAGATAAAACAGGAGGTACTTCCCATGCCCAAGCCGGTCCTCGACGTTGTCGCCGAAGATCCAGAGGATCCACATGTTCGAGACGAGGTGCATGAGCCCGCCGTGCAGGAACATGCTCGTGACAGGCGTCAACCACACATGGGGATCGGGATGCGCCGCGAGAAACCGCGCGGGCACGAGCGCGTAAAGGCCCAGGAAGGCTTTCATGTGCCGGGCGTGCTGGAGCTCCCAGACGAACGCGGCGATATTCGCCCCGATGACGGCGATCGTGACGAAGGGGAAGGTCCGCGACGGCACGTCGTCGCGCAGAGGGATCATCCGGGAGGATTATGTTAAAATCGCCGCGAGAGAGGGAATGAATCTCAACGAGCGTTTCGACGTCTCTCCGGCCAAGGTCGACGAGCTCCGCGCGCGCGTCTCGCGGCTCAAGATCGACCTCTCGGCGGTTCAGGAGGGGTTCTCCCGGGGCAGCGGCAAGGGCGGGCAGAACCGCCACAAGACTTCGAGCCGCGTGACCCTGCGCTACAAGGACCTGGTCGTGCACTGCGCCGCCGACCGCCGCCGCACCGTCAACCGCTTCCTCGCGCTCCGCGAGCTCGTCGACCGCGTCGAGCTGGAGATTTCTCCGGAGACCTCCAAGCGTCTAAAAGAGATCGAGAAGATCCGCCGCCGCAAATCCCGGAGCGCCGCCAAGTCCGCGGAAAAGTACGGAGAGCCCGCCGCATGATCCTTCTGACCCTCGCCGCATCCGTCGTCCTGGCCGCCGCGCCCCGGGCCGGCGTCCTCGTCATGGCCCACGGCGGCGACGAGGCCTGGAACCAGGCGGTCCACGAGACGGTCGCGCCGCTCGAGAAAAAAGTGCCGGTCGAGCTCGCCTTCGGCATGGCCGACGCCGACACCCTGCAGGAAGCGGTCGCCAAGCTCGAGAAGAAGGGCGTCCGCCGGATTTCCGTCGTGCGCCTCTTCGTCAGCGGCGACAGCTTCCTCGTCCGGACGCGCAAGATCCTCGGCCTCGACCCGGGCGCGCCGCCGAGGCCGAAGGACGCGCCGAAGCCGCCGTCCGGGCACGGCCACCATCACGGCGCGCACGGCGGCATGCCGATGTTCCACGATCCCGACACGATGCCGCTTTGGCGCGTGAAGTCGAAGAGCCAGATCGTGGTCGATTCTCACGGCCTCCAGGACGGCGACGAGTCCGCGAAGATCCTGGCCGAGCGCGCCGCCGCGCTCTCGAAGGACCCCGCGAAGGAGTCCGTGCTCGTGCTCGCGCACGGCGCCGGCGACGAGTCCGAGAACGCGCGGGTCCACGAGCTGATGGAAAACGTGGCCCAGGCCATCAAGGCCGCGAAGCCCTTCCGCGACGTCCGCGTGGAAACGCTGCGCGAAGACTGGCCCGACAAGCGCAAAGCCGCCGAAGCGAGGATCCGCGACTACATCACCGCGGCCT
>JACRDR010000475.1 GCA_016212845.1 Elusimicrobiota bacterium | reverse complement strand
GCGACGGTCGACGTCGCGTTCGCCTGGAAGAGCAGCGCCGCCGCGCTCGGTTCGCCCGCCGCCCTTACCCTTAAGGTGCCGGTCGCGGGCCTCAAGTCCAAGCACTCCGGCCTCGATAAGAACCTGCGCAAGGCGCTTTCCGCGGACAAGAACCCCGACATCGTCTTCGAGCTCGCGAGCTACGCGGTCGAGACCGCGACCGGCGGCCGCCGGGAGCTCTTGGGCACCGGCTCGCTCACCGTCGCCGGCGTCACGAAGCAGCGCGTGATCCGCGCCGCGCTCCGCGAGGACGCCGAAACGCTTTCGCTCGACGGCGAGCACGAGCTCTTGATGACCGATTTCGGCGTGAAGCCGCCGACCGCCCTCCTGGGCACGGTGAAGGCCGCCGATAAGATCGTCGTGAAGTTCCATCTGGATTTGAGGCCGAGCGAGAATACTCGCTCGGCACAGCCGCAAGGAGAATTGCCGTCGGCTAGGAGGAAGTCATGAAACGCGCAACGTTGGCCGCCCTGCTGTCTCTCGGTATCGCCGCCGCGCCGGGCTGGAGCATGGACGTGTTCCAGAACGAGAAGCTGAACCTGAACATCTACGGCCGCGGCCAGATGATCGGCGTCGGCCAATACGTGCCGGATCCGTACCGGGACCACCTGCGGGTCTACCTGTTCATGAAGCAGGCGCGCCTCGGCGTGAAAGGCCGCTACGAGGACGTGAAGTTCGACACGCAGATGGCCTTCGGCGGCGAGAACGTCAACGGCTCCAACACGGACCTCGGCCTGCTCGACTTCGTGGCCGACATTCCGCTTAAGCCGCTCGGCGACGACGGCTGGTTCAAGATCGGACAGTTCCGCGTGCCCTACAGCCGCGAAGGCCTGAGCGACCGCGGCTACATGGACTACGCGGAACGCTCGATCGGCACGCTCGGATCGTATCAGGCTCGCGACTACGGCCTGGCGATCATGAAGACGAAGGGGAATTGGACCGGGACGATCGGCACGTTCTCCTCGGGCGGCCGGGACGTGCCGCAGCGCTACCTGCCCGAGCGGCTCGGCGTGCCGTACATGGCGACGCGCTTCGGCTACAACGACGGCTTCGACGAGGACATCTATTACGTCCGGGCGGTCGAGACCGAGGCCAAGCGCACGGTGAAGGCCGTGATGGTCAACGCCATCTACATGCAGGACACGCTGATCGGGCATTCGTCGGCGCTCCAGGCGCGCACCGTCGACAAGAACCTGCTCATCGACGCCGGGTTCAACCCGTACATCAACCAGGGCGGCGGCGGCGGCGCCAACGGCCTGGGCACGATCGGCACGACCCGCACGCTCCAGCGCGGCAACCTCTTCTGGCTGGGCGCGGACGCGGCGGCGCGCAAGCCTCTCGCGGGCGGCAAGTCCGTCGGCGGCGAGGTCGAGGTCAACTGGGGCGGCTACCAGAACCGCTACGGCGTAATCCACCTGGCGAACGCCCGGGCGCAGGGCGACGTCCAGATCGCGAACTTCGGCGTCGGCGTGCGGTACTCCGTGCTGCAGATGGACAAGAAATCGGGCTTCCTCTCGAGCGCGGCGGGCGGCACGGGAACGGCGGCCGGCGCGAACGTCGCGCAGCGCGTCAACAACAACCTCGGCAAGCCGATCCACGAGATCACGCCGTCGCTCACGTGGCGGATCAAGAAGGGGCACACGCTTAAAGTCGTGGCGGACATGCCGATCACGCTCAACTGCCCCCTCTGGTACGACAACATGGGGAACGTGGCCGGCGCCCGCACGCCGCTCGGGGCGTACGCCTTCGGCGACGCGACCGGAACGACGCAGAACTCGCTCCTGGCGACGCCCGGCAACACGACGGGGCTCAAGACCGTGGTGCAGGGACGGATGCTGTTCCAGTTCCAGTTCTAGGAGAACGGCGATGAACGCTCGCGCCCGGCTGATGCTCGGGATCCTATTCCTGGCCCTGCCGGGCGCGAGCCGCGCCGTCACCCTGGACCTCGAAAGCCCGGAGCCGGGGACCTACACGGTCCGAGGCTCCTTCGACGCGGCGGCGACGACGTCCGCCGTGTGGAGCGTGCTGACGGACTACGACGGCCTGAGCCGGTTCGTGCCGGACCTCAAATTGAGCCGGGTGCGCGAGCGCACCGCCGACGGCGTGCTCCTCGAGCAGGTCGCGACGGGACGGTTCCTCGTGTTCCACAAACACGTGCGCGTGCTGCTCCGCTGCGTCGAAACCCCCGGCGAAAAGCTCGCCTTCGAAGACTCCCTGGGCGCGGACTTCAAACTCTATCGAGGCGCCTGGACCTTGATCCCGGAGAAGGGCGGCGTCCACGTCCACTATGAGCTGCGCGCCACGCCGAAGGGCGCGGCCCCGGGCGCGATCGCCCGCCGCGCCATGGCCCGGGGCGCCCGGGACCTCCTCGAGCGAGTAAGGCAGGAAATCCTCCGCCGTACTTGACTTTACCGGACTTTGCTGGTATCGTACAGACATGTCCCAGGTCAAGTTCTCCTCCAAGATCGGCAAACGAGAGGCGGCCACACTCAAGGCCCTTTCCGAGCGAACGCGCATCTCCCAAGCGAAGCTGCTGGAAGAGGCCGTTCACTTGCTCGAAGCGCACTATGCCCACGACGTCATCGATGCGGCCTTTCGCCGCGAGGTGGACGCCGTCATCAAGGAAGACCTGTCCGCGCTCCGTCGTCTGGCGAAGTGAGGCGGCTGGGCTACCGGCAGTCTCTCTGGATCTATCGCCGCCTGATCGAGGAGACCGGAGGCGACTCCGGCTTGCGGGAAGCAGGACTTCTGCGCGCTGCGCTCGCCCGGCCGTTCGCGACTTTCGATGGAAACGACCTCTATCCTTCGCTCTTCGAAAAGGCGGCCGCCCTCGCCCATTCGCTCGCGAAGAATCATCCCTTCCTGGACGGAAACAAGCGGATGGCGCTCGCGTGTCTGAGGGTGTTTCTGCGCCTAAACGGCGAAGACCTCGCCGCGGACCAGGACGAAAAGGCCGGGATGATCGAGAGGCTTTCGCGCGGCGAATTAACGGTCGATGAACTTTCCATCTGGCTGACGGAGCGGTGCCGCCCTTTCACTATTAAGTAGAATGCCGCCGTGGCGGCTTTCTATATCCTGGCCTTCGTCTGCGCGGGCCTGATCGTCGCGCTTTGGTGGGCGCTCGCCCGGGTGGAGGAGGCGACCAAGGCGGCGGCCCGCAAGCCAGTCCCGGGTCCCGTCGCCGACACCGGCCGGCTCGAGAGCCGCCTGGGCGCCCTCTTGGCGATGCACGAGCGCGGACGCCCCGGCGCCGGCACGCTGACGCTCGAGGCGTTCGGAAAGGGCATCCTCGAGGCGGCCTGCTCGGCGGTCTCGGCCGACCAGGGCGCGCTCCTGCTCTACGACGGGGCCCGCGAGACGCTCGTGCCGCTGGCGGCCCACGGCTCCGACGACCTCGGCCGCCGCGAGACCCGCCCCGGAGAAGGCCCGGCCGGACGCGCGTACAACTCTGGCAAGCTCGAGCGCTCGAGCGGCGCCGGCGTGCCCTTCGTCTCCCTCCCGCTTTCCGCCGACGGCGAGACGCACGGCGTGCTCTGCCTCTACCGCCTCGACGGCACGGGGACCCTGGACTCCGCCGACGAGCGCTTCCTGTCGCTTTTGGCCCGGCAGGCGGCAGCCACGCTCCACCAGCAGGACCAACTCGAGCAGCAGGAGTCTTTCTCGATCGAGATGATGCAGGTGCTCGCGCGCGCCGCCGAGGCGAAGGACCATGCGCTCGGCAGCTCCGAGCGCGCCCGAGCCGTGGCCCGCAAGGTCGCCGAGACGCTGGGACTCGACTCGGCGCAGGTCCGCCAGATCGAGTACGCCGCCATGCTGCACCGCGTCGGCAAGATCGGCGTGGATCAGACGCTCCTGTCGAAGCCCGGCAAGCTGAGCCCCGACGAGTACGAGAAGATCAAGAAGTACACGACGATCGGCGCGCAAATCCTGTCGAAGGCGAAGTCGCTCGAGCCGGTCGCCCGCATCGTTTTGCACCAGCAGGAGTGGTTCAACGGCAAAGGCTACCCCGAGGGCCTCAAGGGCGACGCGATCCCCGTCGGCTCGCGCATCGTATCGATCATGAACGCGTGGGAAGCGATGATGCAGGACCGCCCCTACCGCAAGGCGCTTTCTCCCGAGGTCGCCCGCGCCGAGCTCAAGAAAGGCGCCGGGCAGCAGTTCGACCCCGCCGTGGTCGAGGCCTTCCTGAAGGTCGTCTCCGCGGAGCCCCCCGCATGAAGCGGCTCCTTCCGCTTGCCGCGTGCCTTGCCGTCGCCTGCGCCGCGCCCATGGCCTCCGCGATCAGAGACGGCCGCGAGGGCGAGGTCCGCCGCCTTCTGGACGAGGGACAGGGTCTCGAAGCCCTCCTCGGCGCGGCGAAGCAAACGCCGCTCGAACTCGCGGCGGAGCGTGGGCGGCTCGACATCGTGCGCCTCCTCGTCGAGCGCGGCGCGCCGGTAGACGCCCGCCGAAAGGGAACGGGCGCGCTGTCTTTGGCCGCGCTCCGAGGCCACCGCGACGTCGTCGAGTTCCTCCTGTCGAAAGGCGCTCGGCCTACGGCGCGGGACGTTTCCTGGGCGAAGGACCCGGAGATCGCGGCGAGCCTTCGCGCCGCCGCCCCCGCCGAGCCGCCGCGCGAGGAGAATGCCGCCGAGGCGCCCGAGGAACACGCGCTCGTGATCCGCCTGGGCCCCCGGGCTCGGGTGGATGACGTCCGAGAGCGCCTGGAGGGGCTGGACCTTCCGGGCGAGCCCGTGCTCCTGCGCGGAGAGAAGGCACGCCGGGCTCTCGACGTCCGACCCTGAACTGAAGCGCCTCGCGCCGAGATGATGATGCGGGGCTCGGGTTCCGAACCGCCTCGCCGGCTCCGCCTTGCGGCGGACTTCGCCCCACGCGGGCTCGGGATGCGGAAAGGGAGGTAGACGAAGGGCTCCTGGGTCCCTCATCGGTCCTTTTCGCACCGCACCGGCAAACCGGCGGGCGAGGGGGACGGCTCGCGCCGCCCCCCCGCTCTTTGAGTAACGCGGCTCAGAACATGAACTGCAGCTCGAGCGTAGCGTCGTGGCTGATCGTGTCCTTCTTCTTCGTCGCGCTGCCGGGAGTGCCTCCGCCGCGAGTCAGGTAGCGCGAGTACTCGAGCACGAACCGCCCGTGATCCATCGGCTTCCAGTTGATGCCGAGCGCCGGACCGAACTTCTCGCCCTGATTCGCCTTGTCCTTGTTGAAGTACTCCCAGCGGGCGTACGGGGCGATATCGCCGTCTTTGAAGTGCGCCTGCGCCTCGACGTAGTAGCCGAGCGTCTGGTGGTTCATCTCGTCAGTCTTGCCGGTGGGCGTGAAGCGGTCGTTGCCCAACAGCACCGAGCCGACGAACGCGCCGGGCATCGGGCCCTTGAACTGCCAGTTCCCCATCAGGCCGTACTGGTAGAAGCGGTCGCCGCCTTGGGCCTTGCCGATCCAGTGCAGCGGGTAATAGCCCTTGTACCAATAGGCGCCGAGCATGCTGCCGTTGTCGTCTAGGGTATAGTCGGCGGTCACGAACACGTCCTTGTGGTGATCCGCGTCCAGCTCGACCGCGTTTTCAACCTTGCCGGTGCCGTTGACGATCCCCGCCTCGAAGAAGGCGTCCTTGACATTGAGTCCCGTGGCCCAACCGTACTGGCGATTGTAGGCCTTATATGGATTATCGCCGGCGTTCGTGTTGAACGGCAGAGGCCGGCTGTACTCGAGCCGCGCGCCGCCGCCGTGCAGGTGGACCAAGGACGACATGATCCGTCCCATTCGGGCGGTCCAAAAGACGTCGTCGCCCCAATACTTATGGTACTGCAGGTACGCCTCCGCCAGCTTGCTGCGCGCCCAATTGCCCTCCAGCGAGTTCTTTTCGTCCACCAACTTCGCCGGATCCGCGCTGACCGACTCGTTCTCCGAAAGGTAATACTCCGCGAAATATGAGAAGCCCTTGTCGAGCGGTCCGCCCGAGTAGAGGCTCAACGCGTGCGCTTGGAAGCTCGTCCCGGACTTCTTGACGTCCTCTTTGTCCTGCTCGACGACCTTGCTGCCCGTCGCCGACGAGCGGAGCTTCATCGTGATGGCGGTATATTCGGCGAGCTTGACGCTCTTCGTGTCCACCTCGGCCGGCGAGCCCGGCATGCGGTGTCCGCCCCGCAGGAATTTCTGGCCCGTCGCGGTCAGCTTATAGCCGGCCACGTGGCACACATTGCAGCTCACCCCGTACTTACGCGCCCACGCGGTGATCGCGTGCGCGTCCGCCGGCATCAGCGACCAAGCCGCTACCGCGACCAGGGCAGCCCTGGCCAGGAGCTTCATCGTTTTCATAGCAAACGCCTCCATGTGAACTCTCGCGTCAGGGAATCCTAGCGCAACGAATAGGCCAGGAAAGCTAGAATGCGGCCTGTGTCGCTCTATCTCGTTCCCACTCCGCTAGGCAATTTGGAGGACATCACTCAGCGGGCGCTCAAGGTGCTCAAGTCCGTGAAGGCGGTCTACTGCGAGGACACGCGCCGCTCTCGCGGACTCCTGACCCATTTCGGCATCCACGCCCCTGCGCTCCGCTACGACGAGCACGACGCCCGCGGCGTCGAGAAGATCGTCGAACGGCTGCGCTCCGGCGACGACCTCGCGCTGATCTCCGACGCGGGCACGCCGGTGCTTTCCGATCCGGGAGTGCGACTCGTCGCCGAGGCGAGGAAGGCGGGCGT
>JACRDR010000057.1 GCA_016212845.1 Elusimicrobiota bacterium | reverse complement strand
GGCGGGCGCCGCCCCGAGCGCGCCGCGCCCGAAGCGCGGCGCGCGTCCCCGACGGGCCAAGCCCGGCGGAGGCCGCCGCGTCGAAGAGTGCCGCCGCCGACGCCTTCGGGCCAAAATGCGGTACAATCCGCCCGCGATGCCCGACACGGTCAAGCTCCATCTCGACCCGGATTACTTCCCTCTGATGGAGGGCTACAAGCTCACGTATCACCACACGAGCACGGAGTTCGAGGGGATCGAGATCGTCGCGATTCAGATCACCGATCTGCGGGCGTTTCGCGAGGACGCGCAGGCCACCGCGGTGCTCACGCGCTCGCGGGCGGGCAACACCGCCACCGAGACGTATAAGATCGTCAAGACGGTGAAGCAGGTGAAGGCCGAAGGCGGCGTCCTGCAGTTCAGCCGGATGGAGTTCCCCCTGCCGCCGGTCGTGGGCAAGCGGTGGACCGAAGCTCCGAACCTGCACGAGGTCGCGGCGCTCGACGCCTCGATCGAGGTCCCCGCGGGGAACTTCCGGCGGTGCCTGCGGGTCAACACGTACATCGCGGGCGGCGACGGCGGCTCGGCGATCCGCTACTACGCGCCGGGCATCGGCTACGTCTACGAGGAATACTCCGACGAGACGTGGGGCTCGCGCGTGCGCCTCATCGGCTTCGAAGTCCCGCCGATCAAGCGAGCCTAGGAAACTCCCCGAAACGACAATCTAGGCCCTAGGTCCCACGCGGTCCTGGGTCCAAAGTGCCTTCCGAGTCTGGGCCTCCCGGCTATCCTGGGTGGGTCGGAGGGCCCCCATCGCCTCCCCCCAACTCCCGGTGAACCGACTCCTTCTTCTCGCTTTTGCGTTCACGCTGGCCACGCCGGTTTTCGGCGACGAGCCCGCCCCTGCGCCGCCAGACGCCGCCGCGGTCAAGGCCGCGGTCCAGCGCGCGGGCCGGCTCCTCGACCTCAAGCTGACGCCCGAAGGCCTCAAGTGGGAGCGAATCAATCCGCGGACCGGCGTCCCGTTCGCCGAGATCCTCCCCAAGGCGACGGCGGATCGGGTCTCGCGCTTCCTGGTCAAGCTGCCGGCCGAGGCTCCCGAAGCGGCGATGATCACCGCGCTTTCGTCGTATCTCGCGCCGCGCGTGAAGCCGGCGGACGCCGCTTATAAGGAGTTCGTGGCGGAGGGCCATCTCACCGTGCTCGGCAAGAGCGCGCTGATGGACATCCTGACCGCGGAAGACGGCGTGCTGCTCGACGGCGCCGCGCCGCGGGCGGCGCGCGGACCGGACTCGAATCGCCGGATCGGGCCGTCGCTGGGGCTCGACTCCCGCGGGCTCGAGGCTCGCGCGGGCTCCCTGGCCGGCGCGGCGGCGGTCGCCGCCCGTCCCGAGGCGTTCGACGGCGCGCCGCATCAGGTCGCGGCGTTCGACTGGGCGTCGCTCGATCGCGAGCTGACCGTCCACTCGGGGCTCAAGGCGGTCGGCGAGTCGGTGCTGCAGGGCTATTCCGTCGACCGCGAGGCGAACACGGTCCGCGTGCTCGTCGCGGCGAACCGCAGCGTGGCGCGCGACCGGTTCAAGGTGGACTCCGAAGCCGACGCGAAGGCGGCGCTCAAAGAAGCGGGCCTCGACGAGAAGCTCTTTCGCAAGCACGGCGCGAGAGTGGTGCGCGCCGTCGACAACCTCATCGCGATCGACGTGCCGCTGCCCGAGGCGGCGGGACTCGGCCGCGACCTCGGCAAGAAGGGCGTCTCCAGCGCGCCCGCCCGCCTGTTTAAGCGCATCGGCCTCGCGGCCGCGGCGGGCGCCGCGGGCCCCGCGGGCGGACTTCTCGGCGGGCAGTTCTCCCCTCTGCCGCCGGCGGCGATCGCCGACGCGGCGCAACTGATCGCGTCCGAAGGCACGCGAAACCTTCCTCTGAACCTCGACGCGCGGGACCGCCTGCACGTCGACGGGCTGTGGAAGAACGGCATGAACGGCGACCATGCCGTCGTCGGCATCATCGACAGCGGCCTCGACGCGAGCCATCCCGATTTCCAGGGCCGCGTCGCCGACTACATGGACTTCACCGAGGAAGGCAAGAAGGACCCGGTCGGCCACGGCACGCACGTCGCGGGCACGGTCGGCGGCTCGGGCGCGGCGTCCGACGGCAAGTACAAGGGCGTGGCCCCGGGCTCGAAGCTGGTCGTGGCGAAAGTCTTCGGCGTGAAGGGCGAGGCGTCGGAAGACGTGATCCTCGCGGCGATGAAGTGGATGTCCGACGGCAAGGAGAAGGTCGACGTGGTCAACATGAGCCTCGGCGGCCCCGGCGAGCCGAACGTCGATCCGCTCGGCTCGATGGCCAACCGCATGATGATCAAGAACAACATCGTGGTGGTCGCCGCCGCCGGCAACGAGGGCCCGGGCCCCAACACCGTCGGCGCGCCGGGCAACGCCCGCTACGTCCTGACGGTCACCGGCGTCAACAAGAACGGCGACATCCCTTTCTTCCCCTCGCGCGGCCCGGTCGGCGAGGGCTCCAACGTCTACAACAAGCCGGACGTGGCGGCGGTCGCGGGCGACGTGAACCTGCCCTCGGGCGGCCTGTGGGCGACGCTCGAGGAGCTCGCGCGCGGCGGGCTCACGAGCCTCGGCAACGCGTCGCCGGCGGACTCCTCCTGCATCTACGCGCCCGGCGTCGTGTCCGCGCGCTCCTCCGACGATCCGGACGCGGCCTGCGCGGTGGCGGGCAACCCGGCGTACCGCTTCATGACGGGCACCTCGATGGCCGCGCCGATGGTCGCCGGCGTCGCGGCCGACGTGGTCGGCTACGCGAAATCTCAGGGGGCGCAGACGCGCGCGTCCGAGGTGAAGGCCGCGATCATGGAGTCGGCCTCCGACCTCGGCAAGCCGCGCGAGACGCAGGGCGCGGGGCTCGTCGACGGCGCGGCGCTCGCCAAGACGGTGGCCGAGCGCGTGCAGCAGGGCCTGCCGATCGGCAACCTCGCCTACATGCTCGCGCTGCGGCTCACGACCGACGACCGCAAGCTCTTGGACAAGCAGGACCGCTACCGCGAGACCGCGCTCGGCCTGCTCGACGTGAAGACGGGCCATCTCGTGAACACCGACAAGGAGATGGACGCCGCGGTCCGCGCGATCCGCAATCTCGGCCCGAAGCCGCCGCCGCCGGGGGCTCCCCCCGCGCTGTCGACGGAGCGCCGCGAGATTCCGATACTCCGGCCGTTCCCCAACCCGCCGGTAAGAACCGCTACCTAGGCGGAGCCTTCGGTTCCGGCGTCGCCGCGGTGGTCGCGGCGATCCCCTTGAGGATCCTCACCACTTCCGCGCGCGTGCACGCGTTGAGCATGCAGCGCTTGGCGCGCTCGTGGGAGCCCGAGAAGTCGGGGCGGGTGAGCACGCGCTCGAAGTCGTCGATCGCGAGGCTCCGCTGGCCGACGATGTCGTGGCTGATGCCGCGGTAGAGGTAGTTGAGCGAGAGCCAGTCCCTGTCGGCCGCGGTCGCGCGGTCGATCGCCTGCGAGAACCACTCGATCGCGGCGGTGGCCTGGTCGGCCGAGAGGCAGTCCTCGCCCGCCATGCCGCAGAAAAGCGTGAGCTGCTTGCGGCCGAGGATGCCGGGGTCGGCCTTCGCGCGGTCGAGCAGCCCGCGGGCCGACTGGTGCGACTCCTCGACCTTCCCGAGGCGGTACAGCGTCGTCACCTCGAGGAAGTGGAAATAGGGGCTCGTCGGGAAGCTCTGGCGCAGGCGCTGCAGCAGCGGCAGGGCCTGGCCGTACTCCTTGCGGTCTAGGATGAAGATGCTCGAGAGGAACTGCGCCGCCTGGCGCGAGCCGAAGCGCCCCTTCTCCAGGGCGGTGTACATGCGCTCGAGTCCCCGGGCTTCGTCCCCGTGGATGCCGAGCAGGATGCCCGCCTTGAGCACGCCGGGCAGATGGGCGGCCTGATAATCGTAGACGCCGAGGCCGAGATAGGCGTCCCAGAATTCGGGGTCGATCTTCACGCACTTGTTCAGATGCTTCATCGCCTTCTTGCCGTCGAAGTAGGCGCGCATCCAGTTGCCGCGCATCAGGTTCCACTGGCCTCTCGTGCCGAGCGCCATCCCGGCGGCGAAGCGGGCCTCGGCGCGCAGCCGCTTGTCGGAGGAGTCGAAGAGCTTGTCGGAGGTCTCGACGACTTTTTCGATGTCGTCTTCGAACACGCCTTCCAGGGTCGGCGTGTCCTTGAACAGCCCGTACTCGTTGGAGGACTGCCACCAGATCGCGCCCGCCTCGAAGAGGTAGCCGTAGGGGTTGGCGGGCTCCTGCGAGATCAGTTCCCGGAACTTGGACCGGGCGAGGTCGTAATCGAGGTTGTAGAGGGCGAACAGCCCCTGGTCGAGGTAGCTTTCGGCGGCGGGGGTCAGCGCCCGCGCCGGTCGGGGCGCGAGGAGGCACAACGCCAGCAGAAGGGCGGCTCGCCGGGCGGTCATTTACGCCTGAGAAGTATAGGGTTCCGGGGGAGCCCTTTCAAGCTTGCCCTTAAGTTAACCGGCCTTTACCGTCCTTTTTCCAGGCCCGGCTATGCTGGAGGCATGAAGATCCTAGGATCTTGGGCGGCGGCGACCCTGACGGGCGCGGGACTCCTCTCCCGCGCCGTCGGGCCCGGCCAGGAGGCGTCCGTGCCGGCTCCGGTGCTGGGCGTCTTCGCGGCCGATCCCGCCCGGGCCCTTCCCGCGGCGGCCCCTCTGCCCGAGCACGGCCTCCAGCGGCCCCTGCCGTCCGGACTCGGGACCGTCAAGAACGACGAAGGCGCGGCCGCCTACCGCGACCTTTCGGACCTAAGCGACCGCATCGGCCGCGAGGCCGACTTCCTGCGCGACGAACTGATCTACGCGGCCGATGAGCATCTCGGCCGCCTGGCCGAAGCGAAGATTCCTTTCATGGAAAAGGCGAAGGTTCCGCTCGGCTGCCTGACGCACGATATCGAACTCGACCGCAAAACGATCACCGCGGCCTGGAACCCGCTCCCGCTCGGGCTCGACGGCGCCTTAAAGGACATCTCGGCCGAGGTCGCCGGTCCGGGCGCGGACGGCCTCCTTCCCCGGCTGCAGAAGGCCCAAGGGGAACTGTCGGCGGGCCGGTGCCTGCTCGACGCCGTGAAGCAGCGCTTCGCCGATTCCGACCAGGCCTTGAAGACGATCGACTGCCTCCGCCGGCTCGGCACCGCCCAGTCGGTCATCGTCCAGGCTCAGCGCGAGCTGGCGAACCTCTGGGCCCCGGTCGACGCCGAGTGGGCGAAGGACCGCGCCGTGCTCGAGCCGATGGCGAAGTCCAAGACGCACCCCGACCGCCTGCGCGCGGCCTGGCTGCTGGGCTTCGCGGCGACGCGCCTCGTCTGGTACAAGAAGCACCCGGCCGAGACGCTCGCCTCGCTCCAGCTGCCCAAGATGTCCGAGGCCGACGCCGCGCGCCACGAGCGCTTCGCCGCGCAGGCCCGCAACCGCCGCGACGAGCTCGGCAAGGCGATGGACGCCTTCCGCGACGCGTGGGACAACCGGCGCCCCGTGACGAAGGCCTGGGCGAAGGCCCGGAACGCCTGGCTCGAGCTCGACTTAGCCGCGCAGAACTTTTCGGCGGGCGGCCCCGGGCGCCAGGACGCCGAGGCCGAGGGCGCGCGGCACGCGACGGCGGCGTTTCTCGATCTGATGTCGGCCCGGCGCCTGCTTCAGGGCCTGGAAAAGGACGAGGAGGCGAAATGATTCCCTTGGAAACGGCCGCGAAAATGAAGGTCGCGGCGTATGTCGGGCTTTCCGTCTTCGCCCTGGGCATGGCGGTCGGCATCGGCGTGCAGCGCGACCGCTTCTCGTGGCCTTTTAGGCTCGAAGGACGCGTCGGCGCGCCCCCCGACGCCCGCTGGCTCGGCCGGCCCCAGGCCTCCGGCAAGCTCGCCTCGAGCTCGGGCCACTCGCTGGGCTCCGGCGCGAGCCTCGGACAGTTCGCGCAGTTCACGGGCCGGTGGGAGGACCT
>JACRDR010000492.1 GCA_016212845.1 Elusimicrobiota bacterium | reverse complement strand
GCGAATCTTGAGCCGGTGGAGCTGCGCGCGCTGTTGGGTCAGGGCCTGCGACCCCTGCATGGAGAAGAAGGGGCTGAAGAAATCACGCTGCACCTGGACGGAAGCCTCCCACGAGTGGCAGCTGGAATTGGCGGAACTCCCGCGCTAGCGGCAGGTGGTCGACTTTAGGTACTTCCCCAAACAGCGGTTGACGCTCGCGTTGTGCTCGATGCCCTGTCCCGTGTCGACGGGGCAGTAGACGCCGTTCTTGAAGTAGCGCTCCCACCGGTCCTGGTTGTGCTTGGTGTAGAACCCCGTGCACACGCTTCCGGCGGCCACCTGCTGCTGGATCACTCGCGCGAGGTCGGTCCCGAAGTAGAAATTGTCGAGCATCACGATCCGGTCGGCCCGCAGCGTCCGGCCGATCGAACTCGAGAGCCCGAGGTAGCCGCCGCTGTGCGAAGCGAAATAGAGCGCCCCGAACTCCAGGCCGTTCTTTCGCCGCACGGTGCTCAAAACCTCGTTGCTGACGCCGACGTCGCTCGAGCCAGTAACCAGGATCGCGATCTTCTCCGTCTCGGCGAGACGGTGGAGCTCGAATTGGTCCAAGGCGTCGCGCGCCGACGCGGTCCGGAGCTCGACGGGAACGGAGCCCTTGTAGTCGCCCCAATGCCCCCGGAAATAGACGAGCAGCGGCGGCTTCGCCCCCCTGGGAAGGCTGTCGGGCACGTAGAAGCAGCCGATGCCGCCCAGCGGCGCGCATTCCGCCGCGCGCGCGGGAGCGGACAAGGCCGCCGCCAGAGCCAGGGCCCAGAGCATCGCCTCCAAGGGTAGCCCTCTCCTCTGGCGCCACGCAAGGGCCCCTGCTACCCTACCGCCCTTGGGCAAGACCCGGCTCGAAGCCTTCAGCGACGGCGTGCTCGCCATCATCATCACGATCATGGTGCTGGAGCTGCATGTCCCCCACGGGACGGACTTCGCCGCGCTGTCCCCCCTGCTGCCGGTGTTTTTGAGCTACGTCATGAGCTTCGTCTACGTCGGCATCTACTGGAACAACCACCACCATCTGCTCCACACCGTCGAGCGGGCGACCGGCGGGCTCTTGTGGGCGAACCTGCACCTGCTAGTCTGGCTGTCGCTGCTCCCGTTCGCGACCGCGTGGATGGGCGAGAACGCCTTCGCAGCGCGACCGACCGCGCTCTACGGCGTCGTGCTCCTGATGGCGGCGCTCGCCTACTACGTCCTGCAGCTCGCGATCATCCGCTCTCACGGGCCGGATTCCGTGCTCAAGCGCGCGCTCGGCGGCGACTGGAAGGGCAAGGCCTCCCCGGTCCTCTATTTGGCGGCGATCCCTTCGGCCTTCCTGACGCCGTGGCTCGCCAACGGCCTCTACGTGCTGGTGGCGCTCATCTGGCTGGTGCCCGACCGGCGGATCGAGTACGCGCTACGGGCTCACCGCGGTTAAGACCGAGTTGAGCATCATGATCCCGATCCGGTCCATCAAATCCGGGATCTTCTTATGCAGGAATCCCCCCACGATGAGCGCGACCGCCATGACCGAGCAGAGGAGGAGCAAGTACTCCACGAGCGCCTGGCCCCGCGAATCAGAACGCTGGTGCCAGGCACCAGGTTCACATTCGCCGTTCACATTCCGGGATGTGAACTTCAAATCGGAACGCCGTGCCTGGCACCGGCGTTCTGATTCCCTCAGCATGGGTCGTGCTCGAAAAACGCGGTCTCGCCGACCTTGATGGCCCGTGGCCGCTTCGATTTGCGCAGGGCGCGGTACGAGCAGAAGTATCGGAAGGGGGGCCGCCCGAAAGAGCAGCTTCCCCCGCGCGCGACATGGAGCACCGCCTGCACCGCCCCCTCGAGCTTCTCGCAGTCGTAGCGGACGTCGGAAGAGCTGTAGCCGGCGAACTGCCCCGGGGCCGTGACGACGTCGACGAGAGACTCTTCGTCCTCCGCCGCGCGGTTGAAGATCGTCAGCGCGACCCCGCCCGGCTCGTCGCTCCGGGGCGAGGCCTCGCCGAAGACCGTCTTGGCGGCCGCCTGCAGTTCCCGCGCCGAATAGGGGCCGACGCCGCCGGGGATCAAGGCGCTCACGCGGCAGGCGCCGGCGGGAGTCGGAAGCGTCCGGCGCGGCTCGGCGTAGCGCTCGACCGTCGCGCCGACTCCGGGAATCTCGGGAGAGAACCCGGCCGCCTGGGCGCGCAGACGCGCGAACGTTTCGGAATCTTGGGCGGACGCGCCCAACGATAGGAACAAGGCGAGGGCTAAGCCGGGATTAGCCACGTCCCTAGCGTAGTTCGCGCGGTGAACCCAGTGCTGGGCCCTTGGTCCTAGACGCGGCCTAGGCCCTCGAGGCCATCCCCCGCATCGACTCCTCGGCTCCCTTCTTGAGCTCCTCGGGCGAGACGTCCTTGACGTGCGTCCCGATCCACCATGAGTAGCCGAACGGGTCCTTCACCTGTCCGGCGCGGTCGCCCCAGAACTTCTCCTCGACCAGCTCAGACGCCTTCGCCCCGGCGTTCACGGCCCGCCGGTACGCGGTGTCGACGTTGCTCACGCGGAGGTAGAAGCCGACCGGCGAGCCTTTCATCGTCTCGGCGCTGCGGAGCTCCTCGCCCGGGTGCTCCTCTCCGAGCATGACGCGGCAGTCTCCGATCTCGATCTCGGCGTGCATCACGCCCTTGCCGCCGGGGCCGGGCATGACGAGCAGCTCCTTGGCGCCGAACGCCTGCTTATAGAAGTCGAGCGCCCGCCGCGCGTCCTTGAACACCAGGATGGGAGTAAGGGTGCGGTAACCTTCGGGAATTGGCATTACCATGTTAGCCTCCATCGTCATGGTAAGAACGCGATGTGTCGCTACAATGGAGGTATGAGAAAGTTTATTTTGGTCGCAGCCGTCCTGGCCGCGTGCGCGCCCCGAACCGCCGAGTTGCGGCGGACCGTGGCGGACTCCGGCCGCGGACGCGTCTCGGTCGAGGCGCCGGAGCTTCAGGCGCTGGGCCCGGAGCTGAAGGCGCTCGGCTTCCAAGTGGTCGCCGAGGGGGCGGAGTCGGTCGTGCGGGCCCGCGTGGCGGAACTCGGCCGGCGGGCCGTCAGCTACCCGGACGAGTACGAAGAGCGCGTCCGGACCTTTCCCAACGCGGCCGGCCGGCAGGAGGCCCTAATCGAGCGCGTCCTCATCCGCCCGGCACGCATCGAGTACGTCGCGGTGTTCCGCGGCGAGGCGGAGCTCGTCGACGCGAAGACCGGCGCCCTCCTGGCCCGCGCCTCGACTTGGAAGGAGTCTCCGGGCACCGCGGAGGACGCGGCGCGCTTGGGCGCGGAAGACCTCGCCCGCCGTCTCGCGGCGGAGCTGGCCAAGCCGCGCGGCTAGATGCTGTCGAGCTTGCTGCGATAGCCCCTGTAGTAGTCGAGCACCTTCACGACGTAGCCCTGCGTCTCGGTGAAGGGAGGGACGCCGCCGTACTTCGCCACGTTGCCGGGGCCCGCGTTGTAGGCCGCGATCGCGGACTTCACGCCGGAGTGCGAGAAGGGGTTGATCAAGGACATCTCGGTCATCGCCACGTCGGAAAAGGTCGTGAACATCTCCTTCAAGTAGCGCACGCCGGCCTTCACGTTGACCGCCGGATTCATCAGGGCGCTCGGGTCGTGGACGCCGAGCCCGCGGCCGGTGTCGGGCATCACCTGCATCAGCCCCTTCGCGCCCGCCTTGCTCTCCGCCCGCGGATCGAAGCTCGACTCCTGCTTCATCACGGAAAACACGAGGAGCGGATCGGCGCCCTGCTCCTTCGATTCCTTCAAGACGGTGTGGACGATGTCCTGGCGGACGCCTT